>OMIV01000286.1 GCA_900299185.1 Planctomycetaceae bacterium | reverse complement strand
TCGAGATCGGGCACGTCTTCAAGCTGGGCACGAAGTACTCGGTGTCGCTCGATGCGCAATACGTCGATGAGAAGGAGCAGCGCAAGCCGATCATCATGGGCTGCTACGGCATCGGCATTAACCGCATCATCGCATCGGCCTGCGAGACGTTGAACGACGAGAACGGCATCAAGTGGCCGCTGTCGATTGCTCCGTATGAAGTCGTCGTGATTCCGCTCAACGTCGAAGACACGGAAGTCAAAGAACTCTCCGAGAAAGTGTATCGCGAGCTACAAGCTGCCGGCGTCGACGTCTTGCTCGACGATCGCGATCAGCGACCCGGTTTCAAGTTCAAGGACGCGGACCTCATCGGCTTCCCGCTGCGAGTGGTCATCGGGGGCAAGGGCTTGAAGGAAGGCAACGTCGAAGTGAAATGGCGCTCGCAAGCCGCCGCTGACAAAGTCCCGGTCGCGAATGCGGTGTCAGAAACGCTACAGCGTCTGGCTCAGCAGCGAGCCGAAGACGCGAAGAAGGTGCCGAGCTAAGGACGCCCTCATTCGTTGTTCTTGCTGTTGCGAATGGCACAACGGACAAAGAGGAATTTGAAATGCCACGATCTGGATAGAACGATCACCCGGAGATGTTGGCTTATCAGCATAAGCGAGCGTGGCTCTGAGTCTTCACGCTGTCATTTATGTTCGAGGTCTGACTAGGTGGTTCGGACATTCAAAGAGCTTGATTGAGGAGTTCGAGGAGCCAGATGAAGCCGGTGAAGTTGACCGGCTTTTTCTGGTAGCGGGTCGCTACTCTTCGGTGGCGTCTGATGCGGCCGCAGAACCGCTCGATGACGTCCCGGTTTTTGTCACGACTTGTGTGGAAACTCTTCTTTGGCATTCGTGTCGAATTGTCGGAGACAGGCTCGCTCCTTTTTGCATAGCACTCGTTGGCGGATGGCAACGGCTGCGTCCGCGAGCACATGCTTCGCCGTGCATGCCTTGAGTTCCTCCATCTAACTTTGTGCCTGCGTCGCGTCGCCGCAGGCACAAACAGTTTTAGCCGGCGTCTTTTTCTATCCACGGCGAGATGCAGCTTTGCCGTCAAGCCTCCGCGATTGAGTCTCGGTGATCGAGCGATACTTTCTCAGGCTCCATTGCACGCTAGCGGTCAGGCGGTCCCCAGAACGCGTTCTATTTCCCATTCCGAGGCGGAAGGTCTTCCCACGGAATGACCGTTTTCACACAAAGAGCACCGCTTCAACAAACTAACGATTGTCAGCCGCCGTGCGTCCGGGATCACCATCCTTGCCGGGTAACAGATCCGTGATCCGGATCCATTGAGCATCGGTCAGTTCATGTCTCCGTCGCCTGAGAAACTCCTCCTCGAGTTCCTTTGAGACTCGTCCAAAGCTGCCCCGCAGTCGGATTGAGTGTCCATACGGTCTAAGGCGACGGTCCGAAGTTTATCGCTCCGATGCACGGGCGGTTTTCCTAGCTTTCACGTCGCTTACTGGTGCGTTAGGACTCCGATCCTCCGACTCATCTCGCCTTTCGTTCCTCTCTCCAGCAGGTTGCCATGATTCGCCACGCCGTTGCGTTCGCCCTGGTTTTGGCTTCAGCCACAAACGTCTTGGCCGCTCCGCCTCTCAAGTTTCAAGACTCCAAGCCGCAACGCTACGACCTCACGGCACGAGCCAGCGAAATTGATTCTCGTGCGAAAGAACATCCCGAGATCGACTTCGTCTTCAACAAGAACGGCAAGCCGAGTGACGTCGAGCATGCCTGCGTCGACACACGAGTCGCACCGCGCGGCAAGTTGGTCATCTGGTTGATGGGCCACAATCAACAGTTGTTCGAACGACTGTCGGGATATGGGCTGCATGCCATTCAAGTGCATTACGCGAACGGCTGGTTTGGCAAGCTCAACAAAGAACCGCCGACAGGACCGGGCGAGTACCTCGGCAAGATCCGACTGGAAGCCGCGACCGGCGAAGATTTCTCGGACGCGATCGACATCCCCAAGCCCGATGGCATGCAAGAGCGTGCTCTGCAATTGGTGAAGTGGGCAGCCAAAAAGAATCCCGAAGGACGCTGGCAGCACTTCATCAGCAAAGATGGCCACGGCCTGAATTGGGAGGATGTGATCGTCTCGGGCATTTCGCAGGGCTCCACCACAGCCGCTCGATTTGCGATCCATCAAAAGGTCGATCGAGTGGTCATGCTCTCTGGACCGCGCGATCAATTGGAGCCGTGGCAAGCGATGCCATCAGCGACGCCTTCCAATCGTTTCTTCGGATTCACTCACATACTCGATGGTGGTTGGAGCGGTGACCATTACTGCCGCTCGTGGATCATGCTCGGCATGCATAAGCACGGCCCGCTGGTGGATGTCGATCAATCGAAGCCGCCGTTCGAGAACTCCAGACGCCTCATCACCAATGCGGACGTCAAGAAGGACGCGAACCGCGCTCACAATGCCTCGCAGCCGGGAGGAGCGGCCGTCAAGAACGACAAGGGCGAGTTCATTCACGAAGCCGTTTGGCGATACCTCTACACGCACCCCGTTGATGAAGTTGGTACGCAAGTAACCCCGGAAGGTGATTGCCAATTGGACTTGAGGAAGAAGTAAGTCAAGTTGACGACGCGAGGGACGCCCGATGGTTTTGACGTCCCCCTCAATACAAGCCCGACGCGCCAGCGAGTGCGTGTATTTCGTTGGTCCTGAATGCACTCGCTGACGCGTCGGGCATTGTAAAAACAATGCAATTGGAGAGTGGGAGTAGGGGCAAGGTCGTTGATCTGAGCCCATCATTTGTTGCCCCTCACCCCCGCCCCTCTCCCCGGATGGGGCGAGGGGAGCATTCGAGGAATTTCAGTCGGTCGCTCTCCGTTCGATCGGCATCACTGACCGAAGTCAGCTTCGTTGAGATCTATTCGGACTGAGAAAAGGACAACGTCGTGCTGAAAGCCAATCTGCTCGTAATCAGCGGTGTCGACCAAGGGGCTCGCTTTGAACTGGACGATGGCGAAGTCTCGATCGGTCGCGGATTTCGCAATCGTTGGCGCATCCTTGATACCGAGATGTCTCGCAATCACGCGATCATTCGCTTTGAAGATGGAGGCTATGTCCTAGCCGATCGCAACAGCTCCAACGGCACCTATCTCAATGGCAATCCTGTAAAGACTCACCGTTTAGTTTCGGGTGATCAAATCACGGTTGGTCGCACCTCGCTGTTGTATTCAGAGGTGTCTGAATCTCGGCCACAGGTGCAAGTCGAACTGATCTCGGCACACGCTGACGATGCATCGCAGATCGTGGGTAGTGTTGGACATGACGCCGGTCGCAAGTTGCTCGAACGATCGGTCACGGCACCCAAGGATCAGACCGCACAGTCCTTAGCGAATCTCAAGTTGCTGTATCGCATCTCGGAAGAGACCGTCAGTTCGGCGCTCTCAATGGATCAACTCTTACAGCGAATTCTCGACACCACGATTCAAGCTGTCGGTGCCGAACGAGGCTGCATGCTGGTTGCTAATCCAAAGACCGGGCAGCTCGAACCTCGTGCCGTCAGTCAGTCGGGCTCGGGTACAATGACAACTCGCATGCCGGTCTCGCGCAGCATCGTGGACTACGTGCTGAAAAATGGTCAGGGAGTTCGAACTTCGGATGCTCGCGCCGACAGCCGTTTTGCGAGCGCCATCAGCGTGCGACAAGAAAACATTCGCGAAGCGATGTGCGTGCCAATGCCCGGTCGCTACGAACTGATGGGTGTGATCTATGTCGATACGACATCTCCGTTCGCTCAAAACGAGAGCACAAAGTTCGACGACGAAGAACTCAGCCTGTTGGCTGCGATTGGAAGACAAGCAGCGCTTGCCGTTGAAGACCATCGCTTCCAAGACGCGTTTGTGAAGGCCGAACGTTTAGCCGCAGTTGGTCAGACGATCGCCATCCTCAGCCACCACATCAAAAACATTCTGCAGGGAGTGAAGGGGGGGTCATACCTGATTGATATGGGACTGAAGAAGCACGACGAATCACTAATTGGCCAAGGCTGGAAGATCGTCGAGAAGAATCAAGATCGGATCTACCACTTGGTTATGGACATGTTGACTTTCAGCACTGAGCGTCAGCCAAAGCTGGAGATGGCCAGCGTCAACGAAGTCGCTCGTGATGTGTTCGAACTCATGCAAGTCGCGGCGCAGGAGCGAAACATCGTGCTGCAGTATGCGCCCAATCTCGACGTCCCACCGTCGATGTTCGACATCGAAGGCTTGCATCGCGCGGTGCTCAACATCTTGACCAACGCGTTGGATGCCGTTGACGGACAAGACAAAGGCGTCATTGAAATCAGCACGGGGATATCGAGCGACGGTACCGAAGTCTGGATCGACATCGCAGATAACGGCCCCGGCATTCCGTCCGAGCAACTGGCCGCCATCTTCAACATCTTCGAATCCACCAAGGGAGCACGCGGCACTGGTCTGGGACTCGCCGTCAGCCAGAAGATCATGCGCGAGCACGGTGGCGACATCTTGGTCGAAAGCGAACTCAACCGAGGCTCACGCTTCCGTCTCGTCTGGCCAGCCATGGATGAAGAGCAACGAGCTTCACGCCAAAAGTGATTCGTGATTCGAGTTCACCCCGACCCCGGTGTGGTGACTCGCGTTTTCTCGGAAGATTGAAGGACATCATGGAACAAGGATTTCCGCCGGGACGCATTGTCGAGTCGCACGCGATTTTCTTGGCGCACTCCGTCATGTTGATGTTGCTCACGGTGATGGCGTTGTTGGTGATCCTGTCATGGCGTCGTCGAGCAGATCGGTCGATCATCAAGTATTGGGGACGCGGTCTCGTGGGGCTGCTCGCAGTCAGCGGTTGGGTGTCGATCGCCTCAAATAGTTATTGGGCCAGTGAAGCTCGGCCGTTGTTCGCGAACTACGTGGGCGGCTTGTTGTTGAGTGGCGTGGTTGTCATGCAGGTCTGCGACTTTTGTGTGTGGCGACAGAAGAAGGCGCTTGGAGCAGCATTGGGGCTGACGTTGTTGATGGGAGTTGCACGGACTCTTTTCGTCCTCAGTGGTGGCATCACGCTGGCGTTGATCCCGTCGATATTCCCTCGTCAAGGCACGGTTAGTGACGGAGCTTGGCAGAGCGAATGTCGGTCTCGAATTCGATTACTTGGCAACGCGATCTTCGACCATCTTGCAGACAATGGGAGCCACTACCCTCGTCCCACAACCGGCATTGTTCCGGTGAGCTGGCGAGTAAATCTTTTGCCGTATCTGCAAAACATCGCGTTGCGAAAGTCGTATGACGATTCGCTCGCATGGGATGACGACAAGAACTTGCCCGTGGCTCAGCACCAAATGCTCACATTGCAGTGCCCTACCTATCGCTCGCGAACCGACGATCTGCAGCGGTACTTCACGAGCTTTGTCATGGTGACCGGTCCCGGCACAGTGGCACCCGGAGACTGCGACATCCGACCGACCGATGTTCGAGACGGTACTTCGAATACAGCGATGTTGGTTGAAGCAGTTGGGCTCAATGTGGTGTGGACGGAGCCGCGTGATGCCGATGTGACGACGACCCCAATTGGCATCAATCTCAAAGGACGAGGACAGACCGATTCGCCCGGCTTGCTCTCGTCGTATCACTCAGCAGGTCGAGCCTACATGACGATGGCCGATGGCAGCGTCAGGACCATCAACGAACGCATTGATCCGCAGGTGCTGAAGAGCCTGACGACAATCAATGGCAATGAGCTTTTGCCTCAGAAGTGACGATGTCGTTAGTGGTACACGCATAGGCAGACACGCTACACAACTCATCATTTCGAACATGGTGGGACAGTTCCCATCACGCTTGCGAATTGATGGCCTCGAAGTCCGTCATACGAGGTTAGAAATCTCCGCGCTTGCCTAGCTGTGATGATCGCCTCTCGGGTCTTTAAGGAACGCTGCCTCGGACGGATTGCTGACTCAGGAAACCACGCATGTCATTTAACTTCCCATGTGCCAATTGCGGTACGGACTACGAAGTCGAAGAAAAGAACATTGGGCGTCGATTTCGTTGCAAATGCGGAGGCATCTGCACGGTGCCTGCTCCCAAGGATCGAGCATCAAAGTCTCAGTCGAGCGACGATGCCGATGAGATGACTCAAGAGAAGGCTCGACCAGCCGTTGATGACAACACAGAGAAGACCACGAAACCAAAGCCTACGAAAGCAGCCGCTCCGTCAAAAAGTTCATCCAACAAGAAGCCCTTCAGTGACTCCGAAGACTTCGATGAAGTTGAAGTCAAGAAGCCCTCGCGGCGCAAGAGCAAAGCTGAAGACACCTACGACTACGACATCAATGACGACGATAATGAAGCCTACGAAGATTACGACGAGTACGAGCCGTACAAACCGCGCCGACGCTCGAAGTCACAGGCGAAGGCAAAGACTTCAGGGCCAGGAATTGGAGCCGCCTTCTCGGGATCGTTTGGGACTTTCAGTAGCCTCTTTAGCAGCAAGTTGCTGCTCTTCTGCATTCCACCATTAATGAGTGTCGGATGGATTCTCTTGTTTCGTTACGGCCAGATTGGTGGATCGGCAGTGGGGTTGATTCCGTGGGCCATGAGCTGGGGAGCCCTCGCCGTTTTTGCAGTCGGATTCTTGAGCTGCCTAATGAACGCGGCAAAAGAAGACACGATGTGCCTCGTACTGTGGTTCGTAGTGCCGCTTTACAATCTCTAATACGTGGTGACCCGCTTCGACGAAAACAAGTTTGGAGTCGGATGCATGGCCTGGGCGCTACTTACGTGGTTGTCACTGAGAGCTGCTCTACGACTCTTCTTGGTAGTCGGTTTACCAAGTTACTAGGAGCCTGTCGGTGAAGTCCTGCAGTGAGTGAGCGGCAATTCGCTCGCCGCCGGTGGGCGAGTTTGACGTTGCATATATGGGCTCATGCCGACGGCAAGCGGTATTCGGACATCGTCTACACCAAGCCGCCCATCACGGCTGGGTCAGCTTCGGCGGCTCATTCGGCTTCAACGTCAAGGTGGTCACCCAACAGCCGCGTGTGCTCCGTGATCTCACCGTCGCGACCTTCGATAAGTGGGCGCACCACATCGGTTGGATGGAGCCGGCGAAGGACGTGAAGAACGTCATGGGAGCGAGCAAGTCACACGCAGAGAGACACTCGCCGAACGGAATAAACTGGCCACCGAATGACTCCGCCCCGAATCCGTCTCCGCCGCTCACGACCAGCAAGGCCAGTACTACTCGTACTGGGCCTGGCGAATGAACCCGAAGCCATAGTCGGCTCGCTCTCAACAGCACGCACGTCCGCAAGCTCCGCCCCGCAGCACACTCTCCGCGCGGGGCGCTCCCAAACTGGTGCTTACTAGCAGCAACGCCTACTTCCCCAAACACATCACTTTGCCGTCGATCGTGGCGACGAAGACGCGGCCGTAGGCGGTTGACATGCCGTCCCAGACTGGGGTGCTGTCGAACTTCATGTCGGTCACTCGGCTGCCGTCTTTGAGATTCACTGCGAACAACTGGAAGCCCAGCTTGCCTTCCAGCGCGTCGTCTTGTTGCTTCAGTTGCTCGAAGATCGCGGGGTCCTTCGCGGCTTGGCGTTCGAGGGCGTATTCCTCGTCGATCAGGTCCGGCGGGCCGGCTAAGAGCAGCATGTCTTTGCCCAGCACCATGCTCCGCGCGAAGATTGGCGTGAACTGAGTCCATTGATGCTCGAAGTGCATGCCGCCCGCTTGCGCGTTCTTGCCTTTGCCGGCGGGTGTAGCAGGAGTTGCAGGCTCGGTTGGATCCGTTTTGCCTGCCGGCTTTGCATCGGGCTTGGCGACCGCGACCGGAGCGACCTTCGGGAACAGCACGCAGGTGCCGATGCGGCCTTGTCCCGTCGGCTGACCTCCGAGGTCTCCGTCGTTCTTGTGACCGGATTCGTCCTTCGCGGCGCCGGAGTCAAAGGTCAACGCGACGACCGCTTGCTTGCTGAGAGCACGCGACTTTTCGGGATCGACGTTCGAGGCTTCGATCTCATTCGCGGTTAGTTCGCGATGAAAGATCCGCACTTCGTCGACGGCGCCGACAAGAGCATGCGGGCTCTTGTAGTCACCGACCGAGCCACCGTTGTCCGCTCCGATCTCAAGTGGTTGAGCCGGGTTCGTCGCGATGAAAGCTTTCGACTTTCCTTCGGCTTCGAGCTTGCCGTTCACATACAGCTTCAGCGACTTGTCTTTGCCGAGCACCCCAACCAAATGGTTCCAACCTTGAGCGAGTCGCAGGTTCGCGGTTGCGGTCGCGAGATCGTTGTTGGCTCGCACATGGAATGACGGCTTACGGCCTTCGATGGAGAGCGCATAGCCATTCGACGGACCTCCGTGAGCAACGACCACTCCTGCCGGTGCGTCGGCTTTGACCCATGCTTCGAGCGTCAATGGCTTGCCGCTCGGATCGAGCGAGTCGGTCTTATCGAACGTCACTGAATCCGCTTCGCCGGCGGCTCGATTCGCGCGTTTGCCTTTGCCGCCGCCACCGGGAGCACCGGCGCCGGTCGGTGCATCACCGACGGCTTCGCGACTGGCGGAGAAGAGTTGATGTTCGAGCGGCGTCGTCCAGCGGTAGTACTGTGGCTGACGCGCGTAACCGAAGACGTCTTTGTCATTGAAGACGAGGATGCGGCCCGACGGTGTGTACTTGCCCGCCTGATAGTAGCCGTTGTGCCCGCCCGCGAAGTTCTTGCCATAGACCCAATACGAACGATGGAACCATGAGTCGTCCAAGAAACCCATCGGGGCAAACAAGTGGCGGCCCGGCCCCTTCTGAGTCCCGCCTTGCACCTCGGCGTTGCCCGAGACGATGCCGAAGTCGACTCGCTCACCCTTGTCGTTGAACTTCTGCGAGCGCAGGAAAATGTGCTCGCCATCCGACGACAGCAGGTCGTTCAACCCGACGGGCATCTGCAACGTCTGCAGCTTCTCTTGAATATCCTTTCCCGTCTGAGGATCGCGATCATCCATCACGGTCTCAGAGATCTTCTCGCCCGTGCGCGGATTCATCCTGTAATACTTCATACCTCGATCGAGGAAGCTCGACCGACCGCACACGAAGCTCAGCACGTCCTTCTCAATGAGCACCGAGCCATGCACCGGCCAAACCGATTCGATCTGCTCGAACGAACCTAAGCGACGATCGAACGGAGCCGCTCGATAGCGCCAAGCAAGTTCGCCGTCCTTCGCTCGCAGGCAATAGACCCAACCGTCGACGCAGCCAAACAGCACGCGGCCTTTCCAATAAGTCGGAGGCGAGTCGATGCGGCCTCCGGCAGTGAAGGTCCAGTTCGACTTGCCGTCCGCAACGTCGAGCGCATGCAGCGTGTGCTGATCAATCTGCGCGACGAAGACTTTCTTCTCGGCCACCGTCAGAGCCGAAAGCCGACCGGGTAATTTCAATTCCCAACTCAGACTCATGTCCTTCACGAGTTCTTGACCGGAGTAACCCGAGCGAGCGTTGTCGTGACGATAAGTCGGCCACTCGTCGACCGCCGGATCGCGTTCGGTGATCGCGTCGAAGGCCGGTCCCTTCTCGAGGCGGCCTGCTTCGACAACTTCTTTCGGCAGCGGCTTCCTCAATGCCGGAGCGAGCGCGTTCATGCCATAGAGCTTCGCTTCGGGATAGCACGCGCAGTCATGCGGCGGGGCATAGAGCAACCCGTTGCACGGCATGACTCCGTACAAACAACCGCCGCGCACCCAATGGTTGATGTCCCAGTGCTGAGCCTTGAAGTCGACGAACTCGATGCCAGTTCGCGACGGGATGAGGAACCGATCGGTCGCCTTCGCGATGTAGCAACGATGATGGAACCAATACGTGTCGATATCGGGCGAAAACTTTTGTTTGACCTCGCCGGTCTTCGGATCGCGTCCGGTGAAGATGCCCGAGTCGCGACCGCTCGTCGTCGGCGCGACCCAGACGAGCCCGCCGGTCACGATCAAATCTTGAGGCGACTGATAGCCGCTCGGAGCGTGCTCTGACTCCCACAACAACTTGCCATCGCTCGCCGAGAACGACTGCATGCGTCCGTCGCCGCCTGCGTGCAGGATCACCTCGCCGTGCTGCACCAATCGCGGCGCGAAGTGGAACGGCAGATTCTTGCGACGATTCGTCGGCTCACTCTTCCATTGCTGCTTGCCGGTGGTTCGATCGAGACTGATGAGTTCCTTGCCGTTCGAATAAACGAGCCGCTGCTCACCGACCGACATCGTCAGTGGGACGATCGTGCCTTCAATCCGCCACAACCTCTTGCCGGTCGCGGCGTCATGCGCGTGAATCTCGCGCGGGCTTTCGTTCCAGTTGAATTCGTTCGCGACGCGGCCTTGATCGCCAACACTCTGTTTCGGTGCGAACTCATCCAACTCCGAAGCATTCACATTCACGAGACTGAAAAGCGTGCCATTGCTCAGCACGATCTCTTCCGCGCCCTTCGTTGATTCATAAACAAGCTGCGTCTCGCCGGTCGCCGCATCGAGCCGACTGACCGGATCTTTGATGCCCATCGTGACGTAGACGTGCTCATCATCCGCGACTAATCGCCGAGCCAATTGAGTCGGCCCGCTCTTCAGCGGCCACATTTGGTTGTGCCACTTTTCGATAGCCCGACGCCACAGCACGGTGCCGTTGAAGGCGTCGCGGCAAACGATCTGCCACTTCGACGGCAGTTGAATCGAGATCCGCGAGCCCTCATCCATGATGTAAGTCATGCGTCCCTTGGCGGAGACGAGAGCACTCATGCTCGCCATGCGATCGTGATGGCGGCTGTAACGCGGACTACCGACCCACTGTAATCGTTCTGGCAGGTCAACGACGGTGTCATGAGCGACCGCGTTCCCCGTCGAGTCATGAAAGTAGTGCGTCCAATCGTCGATCCCCTTCGGCCAAGCTTTGACGATCTTCTTCCACTGCCCGTCCTCTTTCAGATACCCGATCCCATTCGGAGCGAGCACTCGCAGCACCTCATCCTGCGAGACGCCGCTCATGTCCTCAGCGACAACGAGGTTCACAAAGTTGTCGATATAGGGCAGCTCATTCCCGCCGAGCCGATCCACCGAGACCGCTCCATAAACCCCCTTCGCGCGAATGCTCTTCCGCGCCGCCGCGACATCATCCGCATCGCGATCAAGCCCCTGCACCTGATAGCTGTCATTGGCCTTGAGCGCCGCCGTGAGCTCCCCGTCATTGCTCCCGAGATGAACGACAATCCCGCCCTTGATGCCGGTCGCCTTCAAAATCTCCGCCGCCCGTTCGTTCGCCGAACCCGCATCCTGAGTCAATCCCCGTGCCTCCATCGCGAGCAACACCGAACAACTCAAAGACCATTTCCAAAGCGTCATGAGCAAGACCTTTTGATGGGAGATAGGGAGCATGAATCGAGAGTCGCGACAGTTTGACAGAATTCATTAGCGAACGGATAGCGAGTCTGGCATCGGCTTAACTTGGAGTGCTCCGGCTCGACGGAGCACTCCATCTGTTGTCGTTTGAATCCAGCGGCCAAGGCGGCGTGATTGGAGGCTGAGGATTGCCGTTTATTGCTCTTAATGGTCAGTCTGTCCCTGCGATCTGACCGATAGCGAGGCATAACTCCAAGCGACAAGAGTTGGAGGGCGCCGTCGAGCCGGAGCACTCCAAGTTAGAGTCGCTCAGCGAGTCGTTTGTTGTGAATCGTCCTGGTGACAGCGAAGCACATTTGGCATGTCGCTAACTGCGAGAGTTCGGACTTGAATTGGTGTCGGTTCGGATGTGCTTTGAAGGGACGAGATCGAGATTTTCCGATCTAGACACGTTTCGAAGATTTGTCTGAGAATCGACGGCGACTCGAGGGAGTCATGGAGGACCGGACGACCGCTTGTGTGTCGACCGATTTGGGAGGGGAACTCGGTTGCGACTGATGTTCCCAAGCATGGGTGTAGCGACTGCATGTGGCCGCTCGCCCGCAAGCAAGGGATGGCGAAATGCTGCGGAACTTAGCTTTGTACGCGCTGCTGACAGCGGCGGTGTGTTCGCTGACGGGGTGTTATTCGGTGCCGCCGTATGGGGCTTACCCCAACATGTACGCGCCCGGAGTGCCAACGTATCGGCCTCAACCCGCACGAGCCGGCTACATCATGCCCGGTGAAATCATCCAAGCTCCGTCGAGCAACATCGTCACGGCGCCGGCGATTCAATCGACTGCGCCACAAGTTGCTCCGACTCAAGCACCTCAAAACTCGACGACTCCAGCAGGTGACAATCCCGTACCTCAGCCGCGCGATCCATCTGCGAATGGCGGCAAACCGGGACGCGAAACGTCGCTGTTTGAAGCACCCAGCGAACCTCGATTGGCGGTACAGCCAGTCTCGTTGACCGATGAAGATGCTGACGTTGAGTACCGCCGTCCTCGAACCGTGCAACAGCCGCGAGCTGTTACTTCTAATCCACCTTTTGAGCCGCGACTGGCTACTGAATCCGAAGGCGACATTACGCCCGTCGGCTTTCAGTCGTCCCGCATGCACCATCCTACGTTTCGTTGGATCCAGGGGTTCTTGCAATACAACTCACGGATGCAGTCTTGGCACCTGATGTATGACTCGAATCCTGGTGTCGAGGAACCCAACGGCGGCGAACTGAAGCTGACGGGACACCTGCCATTCACCCGCGCGGACCACAACAAGCTCTATCGAATCTACGGACACTTTCACGACAAGCTGTTGGATCAAAACAAGAAGCCTCAGTACGTCGTCGAGGATGCTCAAGCAATTCGACCGGACATGCTTGAAAGCCCGTAGCAGTCTTTGTAATCGCAGCTTGTGGCAGCTTGTAAGAGTCGGTGTCGCGAGGACTTCATTCCGAGGTTCGATGCTCGTTGCAGCTCGATCTCCCTGCTGCTTGTCTGGCATAAGAACGACTGTCGTTTGGACCGACACTGCGTGCCCTCGCTTCTTTATACCGTTCGTTGGTTGAGGTAGGACGTTCGTTGTGACGACTTTCGATCGCTATCTCCTGCGACGTTTCTGGCACGTGTTCCTTGTGGGGTTCGCGGCGACGTTTGGGCTCTTTGTCGTCTTTGATGCCTTCAGTAACGCCGACGAATTTCAGGGCCGAGATCATCGCCCTGTCTCTGTCGTGATCAGCCGCATGGCCAGCTACTACGCGATGCAGGCTTTCGGGTTTCTCGATTTGATCGGCCCGACTCTGGCTGTGATTTCTGTGATGGCTGTGTTCGCCATTTTGCAGCGGCAGCGCGAGGTCTATCCGGTGCTCTCTGCAGGCGTGCCGACCTATCGCTTGGCTGTACCGATCTTAGTGGGCGTGATGTCGATCGTGTTCGTCATCACGGTCAATCAAGAACTCATCATCCCGCGTGTGGCAGATCGCTTACTGGCGAATCGAGGCCAAGAGAAAGCCACGATTCAACGCGTCGAGATCGCTCGCGACTTCGTCAGTGAGATCACCGTTACCGGAAGCAAGCTCGATCTTCCTGAACGCAAAATTGAGAACGCAGAGTTTCTCTTGCCGGTCGGCGGGATCGTGTTTGAGCCGGTGACGTTGCGAGCCGCTTCTGCGATTCACTTCCCTGCGCGCGGTGAGCGACCTGCGGGGTGGCTGCTGAAGAACGCTGCTCCGGCATACTCGGAGATCAATTTGACCGACCGCGGTCGAACTCTGGTCCACGCGGATACTCGCAACCCCACCAGTCGCGATTTGTTTGTGGTGACCGATGTGACGTTGGACCAACTCCATAGTCGAGGCACGAGTTCCAAGTACTTGTCGACCGCCGACATCTTGCAACGCATTCGCAATCCTGCGTTCGGGCTGGCTTCAATTCGAGGACTTACCGAGCGCTTGCACGAACGGCTGACGAGGCCGCTGGGCATCGTCTTCTTCACGCTCATTGCCATTCCGCTGACCATGAAAAAAGAGAGTCGCGGGCTGATTGCCAACATGGCGATCGCAATGCTCTTATTGGGGACATTGTTCGGAGTCGCGCAAGCATCGATGGGACTGGGACGCATCAATGTCATCCCGCTCGCGATGGCTGCGTGGGTGCCCATTGTTCTGGCCGGAACGTTTGCCGTTGCGCTCGCTGGAAGAGTTCAGACATAGCTTCATGAGAGCTCATGCTCGTGCTCGATTCGTCAGTCATCACTCAGCAGTTCTTCTAACCACTCACATCCTTTTTGATTCTGTGTTCGCAGCCTCGTGGCCCATCAAAGGACATTGTCATGACTTCGGAACTCATAGCTCGCATGCCTACCGCGGCGTTTGCGTTCCGAGGTTACAACGTCACCAATCTCGGGAAGACACCCGAACTGCTCGAACATCCGGTTTATGGTCCGACGTTTGAAAAGCATCTGAAGGCCGCCAGCGAGATCTTCACGACCGCGACGCTCAGACGAGTTGACCTCATCAAACGCGTGCGGTTGCGGGAAGAGACGACGCTCGATTCCTACGGAGAGGCGTTGTGTTTGATCGGCGGAGCGTCGCTCGCTCAGCTCGAATGTTTGCAAGAGCACTTCGGAGTCGCTTTTGCCAATGCCAAAGTGGCGATTGGTTACAGCCTCGGCGAAGTCGTCGCGCTGTCGGCTGCCGACGTGTACCGGCTCGATGCGCTGCTGATTCCGATCCTCAAGTTCTCTGAAGACTGCGTGGAACTCGCCAAGATCACTCGGATGGGGATCGTGTTTTCGCGCGGACCCATCTTGGATACGGAAGCCATCGAACGGCTGTGTGTGCAAGTTACTGCCAAAGGCCAAGGCACGATCTGCATCTCGACATACTTGTCGCCGAACACCGTGTTGGTACTGGGCCAAGGACAGTCGCTCGATCTGCTTAAGGCCGCGATCAAAGAACGGTTTGAACGTGAGGTGCTCGTCAAAGAGAACCCCAATCGTTGGCCGCCGATTCACACGCCGATCGTCAAGCAACGCAACGTGTCTGATCGGGCCAGCGTGATGATCGAGTCGATTCCCGGAGGCAACAGATCTCCGTCGATTCCCATCGAGTCCTGCGTCACCGGAGCCGCGTCGTACAACGACTTCAACAGCCGCGAGATTCTGTGCGACTGGATCTCGCGTCCTCAGAAGTTGTGGACCGTGTTAGAGCATCTTCTACATGAAGACATTGAGACCATGATTCATGTCGGTCCCGAACCGAACTTGATTCCGGCAACGATGAGTCGCATTGCGGCCAATGTCGAAGAGCAGATGAAGAAGAGCACGTTGAACAAGCTGGGGATTCAAGCGGTGACGTCGATCACTCGGGCGCGACCGTGGCTCGCTCAATACATCCACAAGCAAGCCTGCTTACTGCGAGCACCGCTGATCGAGAACATCATTCTGGAAGATTGGTTACTCGCTAACGCGCCGACGATGACGGGTTCCGTACCGCTCGGGTCATCTTGAGGTAGGTTTCGAAACTGCCTATATCGAAGCCATTTCTGGCTAGCCCCGCGATGTCACTCAACACACTCACGCGATGGCTCGGCCGATTCGCTGGGCCAATCTGTGTCGTCTGAAGTTGAGGATCTGAGATGAAATTCTTCGTCGGTTGTTTCTTATCAGCGTTGCTCGCTAGCGGTTTGACCGTATGTCTGTTGAACTCGCAACACAGCGTCATGACCAGCGCGAATGCCGCTCCGGCGACGACTCCGGCAAAGCGTCCCGCGGACCTCGAGCGCTTCTTTACGCCCGAAGGTTTGACGCCGGAAGAGACCATCAATGTCGCCGTTTACGACCGCTTGCATAAGAGCGTCGTCAATATTTCGACCAAGACTCAACGCGTCGAAACATTGTTCTTTGAACGACAATCGGAGGGTATGGGCTCTGGTTCCGTGCTGGATAAGACGGGCCACATTCTCACGAACTATCACGTGATCGGTAACGCTCAGAACGTGACCGTGACCCTCTACAACGGCAATAGCTACGACGCTCGCATTGTGGGGTTCGATCCACCGAACGACATCGCGATCATCAAGATCGAAGTGCCAGACGAAGACGTACTGCACCCGATCATGATGGGTGATTCGAGCAAGCTGAAAGTCGGCATGCGAGTGCTCGCGATCGGCAATCCGTTCGAGTTGGAGCGGACGCTGACGACCGGTATTGTGTCGAGCCTCAATCGCACTCTTGAAGTGCAACAAGACTGGACGATCAAGTCGATCATTCAGATTGATGCGGCCATCAATCCAGGTAACTCGGGCGGCCCGCTGCTCGACTTGCACGGTCGATTGATCGGGATGAATACGGCGATCGCGAGTGTGTCGGGGCAAAGCTCTGGCGTTGGCTTTGCGATTCCGGCCAACCTCATTTCACGCGTCGTGCCGGACTTGATTGCCCACGGCAAGGTCTATCGTCCCGAGGTCGGCATTCAACGAGTCTTCGAGACCGATAAGGGACTGATGGTTGATCGACTGACGCCCGGAGGTCCGGCTGAGCAAGCGGGTGTTCGAGGCCCCACGATCGTTCGGAAGCAACGCGGACCATTCACCACCCAGCGGCTTGATCGCACGACGGCTGACTTGATCGTGGCGGTCGATGGCAAAGACGTGAAGACGGTGGCTGACTTCCGAGAAAGTGTCGAAGCCAAGAAGCCGGGAGACCTCATCACGCTGACCCTGCTGCGCGGAGAACGACGCGTCGAAGTCCGAGTGCGACTCGGCGGCGGCCCGCCCGAACAAGCACCGGCTGGCACTCGACTTTAGGACTGCATCGATGCGGCGCGAGATGCCTGACGTTGAAGGACTCACGCGGTTTTGGGATCGATGGAGTCCGCTCGACGCATCTTGTCACGTTATGGGGGTCGAACTACCATCGGATCGATCTGTCGCGACGTAACACTCAGCGTCGAAACTTCAGATCTAATGAGTTGTTGAATCGAGCGTGTAACCCGAGCCGTCCGTGAATGCCCGCTGCCCAGCGGCTCTTTTTCATCACCGACGATTCGGGTTACGGCGCGTTTGGCCCCGTCGCGATGGACTCCGCCGCGAGACTGACGGGCAAGAATTTCGTAGGAAGCGAACCCCAGATTCAGGTGAACCATGAAGTTCAGTTACCTCTCGAAGGCCGCGTGTGCGATCGGCATTACTACGGGCTTGCTGGTCGTCACGACGATCTTCGCTCAACAGCTTTCGGGACCATCAGACGATGACGGCACAACGGCCAAGTACGTCTGCCGAATGGTTGCCAAGCACCACATCAATCACGGCGAGATCGACGATGCCATCGCTGTGAAACTCTTCGATGCGTATCTCGCTAATCTCGATCCACAACGACTCTACTTCGTCGCTTCGGACATTGATGAGTTCGCTAAGTCCAAGATGCAGCTCGACGATCAAGTTCGCGAAGGCAATGTGAAGTTCGCTTACAACGTTTACAGCCGCTTCATGAAGCGTGTGGAAGAACGCATGGCGTTGGCTCATCGGTTTGTCGATGCCGACCACGACTTCACCAAAGAAGAAGAGATTGCCACGGAACCCGGCAAGCAACCTTGGCCAGCCGACTTGACCGAAGTGACCGACCGCTGGCGGAAGCGCGTGAAGTTCGACATTTTGAACTTGCGGCTCGACGGGCAAGAGATGCCCAAGATCCGCGATCGACTCCATAAGCGCTACAACACTTTGGCGAAGACCATCAGCGCCACTGAAGGCAACGAAGTCCTCGAGACCTACCTGTCCTCACTGACTCACTGCTTCGATCCGCACTCCAGCTACATGTCGCCCGAGACTCTCGAAGAGTTTCAGATCGCGATGCAGTTGAGCTTGGACGGAATTGGTGCCGCTCTTCGCAGCGAAGACGGCAACACCTTCGTGGCCGACATCGTTCAAGGTGGCGCTGCCGAGAAAGATGGTCGCTTAAAGGTTGGCGACAAGATTCTCGCCGTGGGCCAAGAGACCGGAGATCTGGTCGACATCGTCGAAATGAAGCTCAACAAAGTCGTGCGTCAGATTCGCGGCAAACGCGGATCAAAGGTGCGACTGCAAGTTTCTAAGGCTGATACCAACGAGTCCGTCACCTACGAACTCGTTCGTCAGAAGATTGAATTGAAGGAAGCCGCCGTCAAAGGCGAGATCATCAATGCCAAGACTCGCACTGGTCGTGATTCTCGAATTGGTGTCATCAACATTCCGTCGTTCTACCGAGACTTCAACGGTGCCGAGCAAGGATTGGATGACTTCAAGAGCACGGCTCGCGACGTTCAAGCGGTGCTAACCGACTTCCGCAACAAGGGCGGCGTGGATGGCATCGTGGTGGATCTGCGGATGAATGGCGGTGGTGCTCTGAGCGAGGCCATCGAAGTCACCGGCTTGTTCATCGACGAAGGCCCGGTCGTCCAAGTGAAGGAACCCGGCAGCCGCGTGAAGACCTACAGCGACGAAGTTCGCGGTGCCTTCAACGAGCCGATGATTGTGCTCTGTAACCGCTTGTCCGCCTCTGCTTCAGAGATCTTTGCGGGAGCCATTAAGGACTACCGCCGAGGTATCGTTGTGGGAGACGCGACGACTCACGGTAAGGGTACCGTACAGAACGTGATTCCGGTCAACGCTCCGATGTTCCAGTTCTTTGATCGCAAAGATCGCGGCGCCTTGAAGCTGACCATCAATCAGTTCTACCGAGTCAACGGCGACAGTACTCAGAAGCAAGGTGTGAAGTCCGACATCGTGTTGCCGTCACTGCTGGACCACATGGATCTGGGCGAGTCCGCGATGGAGAACGCGTTGCCGTTCGATCGGATTCAAGCTGCGAATCACGAGTCCTTGGCCTACGTCAATCAGGACGTCATCACCTCGCTCAGTCAGCGCAGTCAGAAGCGAGTTGTCGACAATTAAGATCTGCAAAAGACCGAGACTCGCATCAAGGAGTACTTGGACCGCAAGAATCGCAAGTCGATCACACTCAACGAAGAGAAGTTGAAGGCGGAACGTGAGCGTGAGAAGGACAAGAAGAACAAGGCCGATGCAGACTTGGATGATGAGCCTCGTAAGTCCGATGGTCCGATTTTCCCGGACAACGGCTACAACAACGAAGTGCTGAACATCACGGTCGACTACGTTGAATACTTGAAGCGAGCCGCGACGGCTCAGCGATAGTTGGCAGATGCAGCGAGTTGCAGAGCGACTCGCCTACGTAGTTCAGTCGTGACGAGATTGAAGCAATCTGGATGACTCATGGGATAGGCTTTCCGCCTCTTGCATCTCCGATGAGATGTGAAGCTCGAAGCCTATCCCTTTTTCATTGGCTCACTGGTTGAACCGACTTCAGGCCACATTGAGGGATCTCGCATGAGCTTCACCCGACAACAAGTACTCGCTCGACTTCGCCAATTGATCGCTGACGGTGTTCCGATCGTGGGTGGCGGTGCCGGTACGGGCATCAGCGCGAAGTTCGAAGAGGCTGGCGGGATCGATCTCATCATCATTTACAACTCGGGTCGCTATCGCATGGCGGGGCGAGGTTCCTTGTCGGGCATGATGCCGTATGGCGACGCCAACGCCGTAGTGATGGACATGGCCGGCGAGGTTTTGACTGTCGTTGAACATACCCCCGTGCTTGCGGGCGTTTGTGCTAGTGATCCATTCCGGCAGATGAGCTGGTTCCTGCGGCAAGTTCGCGACATCGGCTTTTCGGGAGTGCAGAACTTCCCGACGGTTGGTTTGATTGATGGTCTCTTCCGGCAGAACTTGGAGGAGACCGAGATGGGCTATGACCGCGAAGTCGCGATGATCAAGCTCGCTCACGACATGGATCTCTTCACGACTCCGTATTGCTTCAATCCGACTGAAGCCGAGCAAATGGCGGCCGCTGGAGCCGACATTGTTGTGGCTCACATGGGACTGACGACCAAGGGTTCGATCGGCGCTTCAACGGCCAAGACGCTCGACGACAGCGTGCGCGAAGTGCAAGCCATCGCTGACGCAGCTCGTGGCGTGCGATCTGATGTCATGGTGCTTTGTCACGGCGGTCCAATCGCTAATCCCGAAGATGCGGAATACGTCTTACATCGGACTCGTGGAGTTCATGGTTTCTACGGGGCATCGTCAATGGAACGTCTGCCGGTCGAGATCGCAATCACCGAGCAGACTCGGAAGTTCAAGGCGATTCGGTTTCAGTCTCACTAGGGTCGAAATCGGAAGTCGCGGCGCGATCAAGTCGTCGCGTTCAACAACTCTTGAGTCGCAGTCAGTTCTCCAACAAGTCCATCGACGAGATCCACCTTGCGACCGTCCGGCAGCACGCCCCACGTGTAGGTTTCAACTTCCAGATGCGGCGCGTAGCTCAGCAACTTTACGGTCGCGAGTGCCTTGCGGAGATCTGGTCGTGTCGTGGCGAGCGGACCGATGGACTCTGCATTCACGGGCACATGGAAGTGGACTCGCCATTCGTCGGCACCCGCGAATTCTGGGGTGGGTTGCTGAGCGATTTCCGCTGTGAGATCGACGGTTCGCACCAGTCCTTGAGGGCCGCGACCAAACGTCTGATGCAAGTAACGCGGTTCCGCAAATTGAGCCAATGCCGCGCGAGCCGCCGCGTTCTGGTTGGGTTGCTCGATGCGGATCGCACACGTGATGTGAATCTTGTTGATGCGAATCGACGCCGCATCCAGTTGGCGAATCGAGTCCGCGACATCTTCGAATTCGACCGACTGATGACAGACGTCGTAACACATTCCAATGAACTCGCGGACTTGCGGCAGAGCCCCGGCTGCTTCCGCGTGTCGATAGAGCCGTGAGAAGAAGCTGATGGCTTCGGGTGTAGTTTCGATGACGCAGAATGGCTCGGGCTCAATTGCCAGCCGAATGCGCTTTCCAGTGCGATCGAAGAGGCCCTGTAACTCGCAAGCAAGCTCGATCAACTGAGCACAGCAATCATCGAGGAAGCTCGGTGGCTGTTGCAGCGGCTTAAAGCCTAGTGGAACGGTCGACATGCTGCCGTCGGTTAAGTTGTCGTCCAGAAGCTCGGCCAAGACCCGAGCACTATCGATGGTGAAGTCCAATCGCTCGCGACTGCTCCAGTCCGGCAAATAGACCTTCTCTTTGACGCGGGCGTCGTGAAAGTTGCCAAATGGGAATGTGTTGAGGGTGTAGCAACTCAAGTGATGTTGCCGCAGCTCGTCCTTAAAGGCCGCTAGGGTTTGAGGATTCGCCAACAGCTCAGTCACAACCGGGCGAGCGAGCCATAGGCCAGCCGCGAGTCCTCCGAATCGCTGCCGCGCCGGAACAGTGAACTGCCTCAACCCATTCAAGACCTCGGCCACCGTTTGGCCGGGATGCAAGTTGGTGCAATAGCTCAATGGATTCGCGCAGAAAGTCATGGTCGCTCCGGTGGCTGGTTCAATGGCATGTCGTCGAGTGGATCGCATCGACGCCGGAGCGAGTTGTAGCGGATGGCCGGATTAAGAAAGGCTTCATTGAAGAGTTACGACTTGAGCATCGTGATGTGATGCCCATCTCTTGTCAGATCTCTGGCCATGAGATGTGAGAGAGTCATCTTCGCAAACTCGTTGCTGGGGATGTGCTGATCGATGCAGTCTCCGAGTGCAGAGTGCCTACTCCTTGGTGATCTCGACCTTAACAGGATCAGCCCAGTGCTTCTGCTCGGCGGTGTAATAGAGGTAACACTGAGAAGCCGGGCCGGTGTAGGTGCCGGGGATTTCGGCGGTGAGGTCGAGCTTTAGGTCGATCACTTGCTCGGGCTTGAGCATTCGCCAGTAGCAGATCACTTCGCGGCCTCGCAGTTCGAAGTAGTCGATGACGCCTTTGTCCTTCAGTTCGTCGAGCTGCGCCGTTCTCACTTCAAGTCCCGCCGGGATGCCGAGAATCGCGAGCGTCATCGGCAAGCCGTCGCGCTTGGTGTTCGTCACCTTTGCTTCGAGCGTCGTGACTTTTCCAGCTTCGAGTTTCTCCGAAGCCAATCGCGTACTAATTGTTACCGGGCAGTGGCCGTCGTTGTCGGGGCGAGCGGTGCGGAAGCTCGACTCGATCGTGAAGGCCATCTTGCGGCCGCCGGTCATGCTGAGCGTCAGAGTGTTCTCGCCCGGATTCAGCTTCGCTCCGAGATTGCTGATCGTGATCGGTTCGAGTCGATCGGCAGCGAACGTCGCTTCGCCGATCAGATCGTTGCCGGAACGAAGCACGATCGCACCGTTGCTCGGCCTCGAACCGGCATCGCTTGAGACCGGCGATCCGAGCAGCGCCTTCAGCGCCAACACCGTTGCTTGCGTCGATCCGAAGTGACCGCCACCCGAGCGTTGCGAGCGAATCCATCCGACGGCCTTCTCGGCATGCGATGCGAACTGCGGTCGCTTTTGCCAGGCGAGCGCGGCGAGGGCCGTTGTCTCAACCCACAACGACTGCCCGCCGCTTTGGGTGATCGACTCGCGACCTACGAGTTTGCTGTCAGCTCCCTGCTTGCCCGCGAGCTTGTCGAGCAACACATCCGCTGCCGCAGTTTGACCCGCGTTTGAGAGGCTCAGCGCCGCGAGTGCGATGACATACGGATCATCGGACTTTTCGCCGAGCGAGCGCACGTGTTCGAGTTCGAGCGATAGTTGGTTGAGCACGTCCTTCATGCCGGTCTCGGTCAGTGACCAAACGACATACGCATCGACGAGATCCTGCTGCACGGCCCATTGATGCAAGTGGCGCGGGTTGCGTTCGAAGCCGCCTTTGCCGTTTCGGCGGCTCAACAGCCACTTCGTTGTGCGAGCCAGCATCTCGCTATCGACGCTGAAGACCGGTTGCATGTCGACGAACTCCATCAGCCCAAACGCCGTGAGTGCTTCATGTCCCGGATCACCACCGAACCACTCGAAGCCGCCGCTCTTGCTCTCGTAACCGACCAGTCGCGAGTACCCGCGAGCGAGCATGTCTTTCGCTCGCGACGTGACGTCGGGCCGAGCGATGCCGTTGCTTTGCAGGTATCGCAGGACGAGCACGTTCGGGTAGTTCGACGACGTCGTTTGCTCGAAGCAGCCGCACGGTTCACGCAGCATGCCTTCGAGCCCTTGCAGCACGTCAGCAGCCGGAGTCGGGAACGCTCGCAACGTCACATTGAGCGAACCCGGCGTCCAACTCTGTGGTAATTTCAATGACACCTTCTGCTCACCCTCGCTGAGCGAACCTGATTGCGACAGCGACACCGGAAAGCCTTGAGGCACGACCTTGATGTTTTTCCTCACGCGATCGCTGTTCGTCCCCGCGACTCCGCTGAGCTTCACTTCGGCATCACCAACGTCGCCGATGACCTCCAGCGAAAAATGTTGGCGGGCTCGTTGATCGGCCTCGACCGAGACGTCGTACTCCTGCGGCCCGATGAGCTTCAGCAGAGGGCTGCTCGCGAGCGTCAGCTTTGCTCCGACCGCACTTGCACCGTCATTGACGACCGCGACCGGCAGTTCGATGCGATCTCCCGCCGTGACTTCGAGCGGCAACTTCGGCTCGATATGGAACGGCAGCCGCGAGGCGATCTCGCTGAGCCCCGTGCCAATGCGACCGTCCGCCGCATGCGCATCGGCGAGGACCCGGAAGCTCGTCACCGAATCGCTGAGATCGAACTCGATCGTCGCTTCGCCATTGCGATCCGCGATGACGAGCGGGTTCCAAAAGATCGTCTCGGTGAAGTCTGAGCGTTCTTCGTCGGGAGATTTTCGCTCGCGATGCTTGTGAGCGTACTCCCGCAGGATGACTCGACTGGGGATGATCTCAGGACTTCTGATCGAGTTTGGATGGATGTTTCCCGGAGCCCGGCGCGGACGGAACCGGAATCCTTGGCCGCCTGCGGCAAAGTCAGCCGGGACTTCTTCAGAAGACTTCGCCGGAGCCGTTACCACTGCGGATGCCGGAGCATGCAGCATTGATTCGTCGTTCGGCCCCGGGTCGTCTTTGCCGGCGGATGAGTCCATAAAGAACTGTCCCTCACCCATCGCGACTCCCCGCTCCGCCATTGGTGCTGCATCAGCCGCTACTTGAGACGTCGCCGGCGAAGCAGCCGGTGAAGCTACCTTCTTCTTCGGAGCGTCGGCACCGCCACAACCGATGATGATTCCGGCTGCACTCAACCCAATCAGCAACATCCAAACTCCGGTCGACGACCGGCGCGGTCGCAAGGCGAGCGCCAGCAGCAAACTCATCCCGAGCACGATGCCGACAGCGAACGACACGCGATTGAAGAGTTGTCGAAGTTGAGTGCGGTCGATGATCTCGGCAACGAGTGGCGGCAAGCTCGCGACGATGTCGAGTGGCTGAGGATCGACGACTCCGCACTTATGCCGCTCCAACTTGTTGCGGAGTTCTTGCTGAGCGACGTCGTTCAGCAATTCGTCGTAACGCTTCTCGACAAACCGCCGCCAGCCTTGAGTGCCGAGCAAGTGATCGAGTGCCGCTTCCGACTTTGCTTCGGGGGCGACATAGAACTCGACGTCTTCAATGTCCTCGGGGCTTTCGAGTTCACTGCCGACGAGCAAGTGCGTCTTGAGCGTCGGCTCTTTGTGCTCGTCGTCGGTGAGGCTGATGACAGCATCGTCGACAACCGCAATGCCGACCGCTGCTGAGACGGGTTCGCCGCGCTCGTTCGTGACTTTGAGCTTGAGGTTCGCGTGCTCGCCGGGAGCGAGGGCTCCAATGGGACGATTGGGACCGCTGGGACGAATGTTGGTCGCAGCATTTTCATTCGTCCCATTCGTCGCACTTGTCCCATTGATCGCAGGCCCGGCGCCGTTCTGCCGATCCACTTCCACTCGCAGTCCGCGCTGCGATTTCCGATACACCAATCGCTCGGCCAATGGCTTTGCCGGAGTTTTACTCGCATCCCAGACGGTAACTCTTACGACACCAAACGCTTGATCGATCAGCCCGAGCGATACCGCGTTCGAACCCGCTTGAGCTGACATCATCTCCCGTCCGACAAAGGTGCCTCGGCAATAAGCCGTCAACATCAACTGCGGCAAAGCGGTCTTCGCCCAGACGGTGAGTTCAAGCGGCTCGCCCGATTCGAACACTCCGCGTCCGCCCGAGAGCACCGCGAGCTGCTCATCCTTCGGAAGTGGCAAATTGAAGTCGGCAGTCGTGCTCGACGGCTGAGTGAGCTGTAATCGGTATTGCTCGCCAAACGCGGGCGTGAAGGTGAAAGAGCCCATTCCGTCATAGTGCGTTTCGGTCTCTGCGACCGTGCGACCGCCGCGATTCACGACGCGACCAGCGACATGCACCGGCTTGCCCTGCGGGTTGCGAGCCACAAAGTAGACGCGGTTCTCAAGTCCGCTGACGATGTCGCCGCTCTCGGGATAGAAGACGAGATCAATGCGATTGAGCTGAATCGGGATCGTCCGCGTGAGCGTCTCGCGCGTGCCGCCGTCGTCGATGACGATGCTCAATCGCCCGTCGCCCGAGCTGATCTCAGCCGGTAACGAAAACTGCACCGCTGCCGTGCCCGCTTCAGAGATCACCGCGTTCTGCGTGAAGACGTTCTGCCCATCAACAGTCGCATTGATGCTCAGCCGAGCGTTCTTTGGCACGCCGCCTTCACTCCTGAGTGCCGAGAAATCCGCCTTCAAGAGATCGCCAGGGCCGTAGCTGTCCTTCGTGAAGACGAGATCCTTTTTGAATCTCGGAGCACGGTACTGCTGAATGTGAAAAGTCTTCTTCTGAGTCGGGAAGAAGCCTTCGACCGAACTGCATTCGACGGTGTAAGTGCCGCCGATCTGAGTCGCCGGAATCGGCCACTCGTAAGCCGCAACTCCGATCGCCGTGCCTTGAGTGACATCGAGCAACGTCGCGCCGCTCGGGTCGAGTAGTTTGTATTGCACCTGCTGCTTCTCGCCGGGCTTCAAGCTGAAGCGCTCAACGGTCAACGACCGAAACCGCACGACCTCGCCGGGGCGATAGAGCAACTTGTCGAACGAGATCTGCGTGATGAACTTCGTCGGCGAAAGCTTTAGCTCGCCCGTCACCGGCGGCATGTCGGTCGAGTGACTCGCAAAGATGATCTTCGCTTCGCGCGGCAGTTTCAGAGACGCGGGCAGAGTAAAATTCGCTCGACCGAAGTTGTCGGTCTCGACATCGCTCGTGAGTAGCTCGCGCCCATTCCCAATAACGCGAGCTTGCAGCTTCGCAGACCTCGCTTGCCCGCGTTCGTCGCGCGTCTCGATGTCGACGCTGCTCTGAGTGCCGACGACATCCGCGCGTTCTTTGGCGATGAGCCTCAACCCAGGCTGCGGCGGCATGTTTTGCTGCCGTTGTGCGAGGCTGCGTTGCTCGTAGTCGAACCACCAATCGCCGCCGAACGCTGCGACGAGCCAAACGCACGTCAGCGCGAGCAAGGTCTTGATGACGCTGCGTCGGAACTGCGTCCGCGAAGGGGCACTCGACGGAGTGATTGAGGGCACGCTCGGTATGTGCGGCGCGTCCGACACGCGCCGCTCGGTGACGGCATCCAACCGCGCCGCGTGAGCGAGCTTGCCCGCCATCGCTCGCACCTCTTCCGCTTGCTGAGCGGCCTCGGGCGAGGCGTCGATCAATCGCTGCAACTCTGCGGCTTCTTCATCGCTGAGCAGGCCGTATTGCCATTCCAGCAACTGTTGCTTGAGATCGTTCATGGTCCGCTTTCGAAGGTTGAAGAGTTGTTCGGGGGGACGCTGGGTGACGGCGAAGTCAGTGTCATGGGACAAGTGGGACCGATGGGACGTATGCGAATGGGATTCATGGGAGGGCGATGGGCTGCGCCATCGCGAGTTGGGGCAGATCAGTGCGACTCAGTGGGGACTCATTCGTCCCATGTGTCGCCTACGTCCCATTTCCCATCAGTCCCATTGCTCCCAGCAATCGGTCGTCAGCCAACAGCATCGCGCAGCTTTTGCAGCGCAGTTCTCATTCGAGTCTTCACCGTGCCGACGGGCGCTCGGACGGTCTCGGCGATTTCGTCGTAAGTCAGTTCGCCGTTTTGACGGAGTAAGAAAACTTCCCGCTCGTCGTCACTGAGCGTCAGCAGTGCGCGGCGGAACTGGCCCAGTTCCTCATCGCGCAGCAGTTGTTGATCGGGGCCAGCCAGCATTGAGGTCATCTCATCCGCTCCGTTGAGCGACTCGCGCCGGCGGCGCCAGGCAGAGTCGCGCAGATCACGTCCGGTATTGAGCACGACGCGAAACAACCAAGCGCGGAGATTCTCGACCTCAGCCAGCTTCTCTCGATGCGGCCATGCTCGGACGAACGCTTCCTGCAAGGCGTCCTGAGCGTCATGCACATTGCCGAGCAAATAAAACAACGTCCCTAACAACTCGGCGTGATGCCGAGCGAAGGCTGCTTCCAGCAGAGACGAAGTCGGCAAGTCCATGAAGATTGAGTGCCCGTGATTTAAGGGAGCAGCTTGTTGATCGCGTCGTCGATATGACGACGACCCCTGCCGAAAAGATTTAGAGAAGTGTTCAGAATTCGGCGATGTGTCTGGGATTCGCGATTGGGTTCTATGTCGACGCTGCCCAATGGAGTCTCGGACTTTGTGACGCTCAAAACAAAACGGTCGGTCGTTCGAGGACTGAAGACGATTTCGAATCTGTCGCCATGCGGCGATCAGCGAGATGCGTCTCAGACTTGGAACGACCGACCGTTAGTGAGATCGGAATGTGCTTAGCCAACTGAGTTAGTTGGGCGTGGGGACGATCAGCGGAACTTGAGTATCGACTGGTGGTGGCGGTGCGTCGGTGAGTTTGGGTTTCTCGACGGTCTGCACGAAGTCCCAACCAGCAGACGTTTGCTTGAACTTAAAGGTGCCCGAGTTGAGCGTGTATTTGGTTTGGCCTCGGCCTGCTCCCTGATCGAATTCAATGATCCAACGTCGGTCGTTGGCGAACTTCTGCGACTGACCGGGCTTCATGGTGAAGCTGTGGCCGTTGATCGTGTAGTTGACCGTCTCGCCATTCTCGGCAGGGCTCTGGATGACAATTGGGCCGCCGTCCGTGGGCTCGGCTGGTCGAGGCGATTCGACGATGATTTCACGACGCGTTTCGACCGTGGTGGTCGGAGCGACAACGTAATTCGGAGACGTGTAAACGTAGTTGGGGCTGGAGTAGTAATAGGACGAGCCGACGTAGCTTGGTGAGTAGTACGGTCGCGAGTACCCAGACCCGGAATAGAGTCTCAAGCTGAGGCTCGGACCGATGCCACCGTAGCCATAGCTGTAGGGATAACCGTAGCTCCAACCGGGATAGTATCCACCGCCGTAGTAACGCGAGCCGTAGCTCGAAAACCCGAAGCCGAAACCACCAGAGTGATGATGGCCGCCATGCGAATGATGATGTTGAGCTTGAGCTGCGGGGACATAAGCCGTCAGCAACAACATCACGAGGCCCAGAAATCGCCAAGGTCGAAAGAACGCAGACATGATCCAACTCCTGCGAGGTCGGTCATTCGTCCTGAATCGCCGAGCCATTTGATTGAGGGCAAGTTGCTCCTGAACTTGCCGTTGCCAGCTCGTGAGGTTGAATCGAGTTGGCAAAAGATTTCCGAAGACTGCGGACTTATGGCCAACGGAGTCCGGCGTCCGTCGAGTGGTTTGTGACTAATGGCAAAAGTGTTTCGCCAACAGATGTCAGACGAGTTCTCTTCTGTCAGTCGCTGAAGTCAATGGTGACAGGATTATGTCTCCGGCTGATTGTAAGCAGAGATAGAGACGCTGTGGCTCTCCAAATTTCTCCGGCATTCTTAAGCAGGGCTGTGACCTCTCAGATCATCCGACAACGCGAGGTTCTTTGGACCGCACGAATTGATTGCATCGCACGGCGTAGGCTTCATTCAACGTCGTCGACAGAATAAACAGCATGCTCCACTCACCTTACCAGGATCAATCTTCATGGCTCGCACGGACGTCATTGTTTTGGGCGGCGGCATCGTGGGACTCGCGACCGCTTACCGCATTTCTCAACGCTTCCCCGACAAGAAAATTCGCTTAATCGAGAAAGAGGCGACGCTGGCGTTTCATCAGACGGGCCGAAATTCGGGCGTGCTGCATTCAGGCATCTACTACAAGCCCGGCACGCTCCGCGCGACGAACTGTCGAACTGGCAAACAAGCGATGGAAGCGTTCTGCGCCGAGCATGGCATCGCTTACGAAATCTGCGGCAAAGTCATCGTGGCTGTGAGTGATGCAGAGCTCTCCAACCTGCAACGTATTTACGAACGCGGCCAGGCGAATGGGGTGCGGTGTGAGATCATCGGCTCCGAGCGGCTTAAGGAGATCGAGCCGCATGTGGCTGGAGTTAAAGCCATTCATGTTCCCGAAGCGGGCATCGTCGATTACGTCGGAGTTTGCGAGAAGCTCGGCGAGTTGCTGCGCCAGCATGGTGCGGAACTCAATCTGTCGACGAAGGTTGTCGGCATGCGTTCTTTGCCAACCGGCATGGTCGTCAACACCAATTGCGGCGACTTTGAATGCGGTTACGTCGTGAATTGCACTGGCTTGTTTGCTGACCGCGTGACCAAGTTGAGCGGCCAGACTCCTGACGCGCAGGTTGTTCCCTTCCGCGGTGAGTACTTTGAATTGCACAAAGGGGCCGAGCATCTTTGTCGCGCGTTGATCTACCCGGTGCCCGATCCGAAGTTTCCGTTTCTGGGAGTCCACTTCACGAAGATGGTCAAAGGCGGAGTTGAGTGCGGTCCGAATGCGGTGCTGGCGTTTGCTCGCGAGGGCTATACGAAGAGCGTCATCAACCTCAGGGATCTGGCTGAGTCGCTGACCTATAGCGGCTTCTTGAGGATGGCTTCGCGGCATTGGCGGACGGGATGCGGCGAGATGTGGCGATCCTTCAGTAAGGCGGCCTTCGTCAAAGCGCTGCAGCGACTGATCCCAGAGATTCGCAGTGAGCATCTCGACGCAGCTCCGGCTGGAGTTCGAGCTCAGGCTTTGGGACGCGACGGCAATCTCTTGGATGACTTCCTGATCCAATCAACCGACCGAGTCGTCAACATCATCAATGCGCCTTCTCCGGCAGCAACGGCGGCACTGAATGTCGGGACTTTGATTGTGGATCAGCTCGCCGCGAAGTTTGCCTAACTGGCACTGTGCCAGCCGAGTTGCCCGAGCGTTATGACTGGTCAGAACCGAGTCTTGTGACGAACCGGCTGGACCTGGGGCATTCTGGTCTCTCGGAGTCACTCCGGTCTGGAATCGAGGACGCTATCGGGAAAAATTCGTCGTTCGGAATCGGGTGGCTGTTTAGCATCCCGCGCCGACGGCGTTCTTACCGGTTTGTCGCAAATGGCAGTTCTGTCGCGACCGACCCCGATCCATGGTCGTCACTGACCTCGTCGGAACCTTGTCGCCTCACTGACGGCAACGATTCCAGCGAATCTGGTTGCGACTTGTTTTCCCCCCTCGGCCCATCGGAGAGAGCCAATGTTGTTGAAGGTCACCCGAGTTGCCGCATTCGGACTATTGGCCGCTGGAATGGTGAGCCCGTCCGCGCTGACCGCCGCTGATCCACAAGGCGGTCGCGTCTTGCAATACCGGGCGGAGTCCGGCGAGACTTCGTTTGCCTTAGTGCTCGACGGTCAGTCGACCGATCAAGCTCGTCGGCAACGAGATCACATTGTGCTGTTCGACACGTCGGCGAGTCAGACCGGCGAGCATCGGTCGCAAGCACTGTCGGTGTTGGAGTCCTTTGTGAAGTCGCTGCCAGTAGGCGATCAAGTTCGCCTTTACGGTATCGACGTGAAGGCTTCTGAATTCACTTCGGGGTTCGCTGCCGCCAATAGCGACGACGTTCAGGCGGCGATTCAGCGGCTGGCTCGGCGAGCACCGTTGGGAGCAACCGATCTTGGACAGGGGATCGAGACGGCTCTGGCTGCTGTTCGAGCAGACCGACCTGCGACGGTGGTCTACTTCGGCGATGGAATGAGCAGTTTGCGACTGATTCCCGAGCAGGCGATGCAGGGTTTGGCTGAGCGGCTGCAAGCTCAGCGAGTCCCGTTCAACGCCTTTGCAATTGGGCCTCGCAAGGATCTCACTTTGCTCGGTGTGTTGGCCAATTGGTCCGGCGGCACTGTGGCGATGGACGACAATGATGCGGCTTCGGAGATTGCAGGACAGAAGCTCGCCGCTGCGGCGACTTTGAATGTCTTCTATCCCTCAAAGACCACGACCGAGTCCGCTCGTACCAAGTTCTTCCCCAGCCGCCCTCTGCCGGTTCGCAGCGATCGTGAAGTGGTGCTGCTCGGCAAAGGCGAAGTGCCTTCGAGCTTCACTCTGACCGATGGCAAGACTTCACTGAGCTGGAAGGTGTCGGCTGCCAACGTGAAGGATGAAGCCTTCGTCTCGAACTTGGTGCAACGTGCCGAACGTCAGTCTTTCAACGTGCCGTATGCGGGTGCGAAACTTTTGGAAGTTGCACAGTCGGAGTTCGCAGCTCAGGTGAACCAACTGAGCCAACTGGGTGACGCAGCGCTCTTCGATCACGACGTGAAGAAGGCGGAAGCAATCGGCAAGACGTTGTTGCAAGCCGATCCTAAGAACGAAGCTGCTGCTCGACTCTTGGCTTCGACCAAGAAGATGAAGACGAAGTTGGTCGCGTTCCAAAACGAGGCTGCTACTCCGAGTGACGACGATCCAACTCGCCGTACTCAAGACAGCTACATTTCCGAAGTGGAAGTCCTCATCAAGATTCGCGGCGAGCAACTCCAGCTCTACGTCAACAAGACGATCGAGCAAGCTCGGGCCATGATTCAAGACGATCCTGATTCTGCCATTCGCAAGATTAAGCAGGCTCAAGGTGCCGTCAGTTCGTCGCAGGACATTGATCCTGATTTGCGACTGAACCTAGCGAAGCGATTGCAAGGTGTTCTGTCCGATGTGAAGGCTCAAAAGGAAGCACTCGAACTGAAGAACATTCAGCAAGGCGAGCGAGTTGCGGCTCTGGATGCTCAGAAGCGTTTGATTTCTCAGATGCAGCTCGATGACGAACGCATGGAGCAATTGATCGACCGAGTTCGCTCGCTGCTAGGGGAAGCTGTGCGAGGCAACCCATCCTCCTACGGTGAAGCCGAGTCAGTCGCCACGGCGGCGTTGAATCTGCGACCGGGTAACGGCACGGCAACGGCTGCTAAGACCGGTGCTGTGGCGGCTCGTCAGTTGTATGTGGCTTACTACCTGAGAAACCTGCGAGCGGATCGATTCCTCGAAACGCTGGAACAAGTCGAACGCTCGCATGTGGCCTTCCCGGACGAGCCGCCAATTCGTTGGCCAGCTCCTGAGGTTTGGAAGGCGCTGTCTGAACGACGCAAGCAATTTGCTTCGGTCGATCTGCACAAGTCGAGTGCTGCCGAGAAGCGAATTGTGGCCGCGTTGGATGACGAGAGCAGCTGTAACTTCGCTGACACTCCTCTGGCCGATGCGATCCAGTTCTTGGCAACTCAGCACGAGATTCCAATTCTGTTGGACACGACCGCTTTGGAAGCTGCTGGTGCTGCTGCCGATACGCCAATCACTTTGACGCTCTCGGGCGTTCCGCTGCGAAGCGTGCTCAACATTATGTTGAAGAGCCTGCAACTGACGTACGTCATTCAGGACAACGTGATGTTCATCACCACGGTCGATGAAGCCAACCAACGTCTGCAGACTCGCGTCTATCCAGTCGGTGACTTGGCCGCTCAAATCACTCCGCCTCAAACCGGTGGTGCATTGAACCAAGGCCTTGGTGGCGGTCAGCAACAGCAAGGTGGCGGACTCGGTGGTGGCGGCGGTGGCGGTGGCTTCGGCGGTGGTGGTGGCGGTGGTTTCTTTGCCGTGCCTCCAGTGGCGATTCAACAGGCTGCACCAAAGAAGGCTCCGGTCAAGGCTGCTCCTGCTGCGGTTGCTCCGAACAAGGCGGGCAAGATTGCTAATCCTAAGGTCGAAGAGATCGCCGATCCCGAGGTTCGAAACATCCTCAACGGGATCTTGAAGGAAGGTGCTTCAACGCAGGACGCGAAGCGGTTCTCTGGCTTTGCTCAAGTTCAGGACAAAGAGGCTGCTCGCAACCTCAAAAAAAAACCGTAACTGGTGAACCGACTCGGCAAGAGTCGCAATCTAGTCAAACCCAAAGAGGACCGGGCGCTGGTGCGTCACGGTCCTCTGCTTTTGTTGAGCAAGCTCAAAACCAGCCAGCCAAGAAGTCGCAAGACAACTCCCAAGCAGACTCTGCCAAGAAGCAAGAGTCGCGAGCCAGCAACATCGATTGGTTTCAGCTCTTCAAAGATAAGAAGCTGTCTGCAGAAGATGTGACCAAAGTTGTCATCAAGTTGCATGCAGCGAAGAACCACGGCGAGGTTGTGGCGATCATCGAAGCAGCCTTGGCGGCGGGACAGTCGCAGCCGTGGATGTACGACGTCTTGGCGATGTCGATGAAACTTGATGGTCGCCCCGCTGAAGACATCGAACGTGTGATGCTTTCACGAGTCGACTTCACTGCGGCGGACGTTGATAGCCTGCTGTTTTCAGCGGCTTTTCTTGTGAGGCTCGATGGTAAGAGTGCGGCTCTCAAGCTCTACCGACAAGGTTCCGAAATCGCTCCGCAGCGTCCAGAGCCATACTTACTCGGGTTGAAGTTGGCGAAGGACTTGAAGGACTTCGAAGCGATTCGATGGGCCGCGACTGGCATTCTTGAAACGACTTGGACCAAGGATCGTGAGCGGCGACAGCAAGAAGCAGAAGACATCGCTTCTGATGCCGTCCAACGGTTGGAGAAGGCTGGCCAGCCTGCTGAAGCCGCGAAACTGAAAGAAGCCATTGCCGAAGCCAAACGACGAGACTTGATCGTGCGATTGGAGTGGGATGGTGATGGCGATCTTGATCTTGAAATCACCGAACCGTTTGGGACGGTGTGCTCAGCGGCTGAGCCCGTTTCTGCTGGTGGAGGAGTTCTGACACATGACGGTTACGGACCAAAGACCAAGAATTGCTATGACGAATACATCTGCGTGAAGGGCGGCTCGGGAGCCTATCGCGTAAAGGTGAAGGTCATCGGTGGCAACATCGTTGGTAAACGTTGTCAGTTAGTCGTGCGTCGGCATGTCGGCAGCCGCGACGAGGAGAAGGAAGTCCTCCCGATCAAACTGGAGAAGACGACGGAAGAACTGGCGTTCGTTCTTGCGAATGGTCGTCGCAAGGAGAAAGGCCCAGTCACGATGATCGAGACGGTGGAACGTCGTCCGACTCGACAAGAATTGATTGCCAAACTCATGACGACCACGTTGCCGAATTCCATTCGAGCAAACTTAAGCTACGCACAATTCGGTGCGGGCAACATGAATGGAGCCGGCACCATTCTGCAAACGGGTGGCCAACGCGGCGGCGGTGCCGTTGGCTATCAGCCGGTGATTGGCGTTGTGAACGATGGGATTTCGTTGACCGTTTCTGCGATCACGACGGCAGATCGCCGCTACGTGAAAATGGCGATCGCTCCCGCGTTCAATGCCTTGGTCGAGGTGGCCACGTTCTCGTTCTCCAATTGAGGACGCTCCAGCGTAGACCGAGCGAGCGATTGGTAAGGACTTTGAAAGAATGCGAATTCTGACCACGGCCAGAGCAATCGATTTTTTCGAACGATTCTTCGTGTTGTCCTAGAAACACCGTCATTGTTCACCGAGAAGCCGCGCGGGCGACGAGTTAGATTCCTTGCTTGCTCGACATTCATATCAGCGAGGCGTCGTTTTGTGTGAGTTTCAAAGTGTGGAGTTCGTGGGTGTCATGACCGAGCTTTCTTGTAGTGCACCGCGCGTTGTGGGACTTGGTGAAGTGCTGTGGGACTTGTTTCCCGACTCGCGTCAGCCAGGTGGTGCCACTGCCAATGTTGCCTTTCACGCGGCTCAGCTAGGGGCTTGTGGAATTGTTGTGTCACGAGTTGGCCGAGACGAACTTGGCCAAGAAATCGTGCGTTACTTTGCCGACCACGACCTCATCACGACCCACATACAGCACGATGATTCGGCTCCGACTGGAGCTGCATCGATTGAGATCGGAGATCACGGCCATCGTTTCAAGATTCACGAAGACGTGGCTTGGGATCGACTCGAATTTACGCCGCATCTTCAGTCGGTCATGCAGACGGCCAGTGCGATTTGCTTCGGCACGCTGGCTCAGCGCGGGCCATTTTCGCGCGAGACAATTCAGCGGTGCTTGTGGGAAGCCTCGGACGAGTGCGTCGTCGTTTTCGACATCAACATTCGGCAGCACTACTTCGACCGAGCGACCGTCGAACGGTCGATTCAATCTGCGAACATCGTGAAGCTCAATTCCGACGAGGTCGGGATTGTTTGCGATCTGTTGCAGATGCCTCGGGAGTCTTATGAGAACTTCGCGCGTCGGCTATGCGGTCAGTTTGGCGTCGAGTTGATCTGCATCACTCGGGCTGAGCGAGGCTGTTTCGTTTCATCGCCCGATGAGTCCGTCGATGTTGGCGGTATCCCGATCCAGGTCGCCGATACGGTGGGGGCGGGTGACGCCTTCACGGCCGCGCTGTTGATGAGCCGGCTAGAGAATTGGCCGCTGCGGCCTGCAGTTCACTTCGCCAATGAAGTCGGGGCTTTGGTCGCCAGCCGATCGGGAGCGATGCCGGAACTCAAATCTGAATTCCGACAATTACGCGAACGCTACATGGCATTGTGAACGAACCAAACTTTGCAAACTAAACCGCGTTCAAAAGCTGCGGCTAGGCATGAATTCGGGCTGGTGAAGATCTTTGTTCGAATGGACGTTCCATCTGGCGGAAGGTTGAGTTCTTGAGGAGTGTCATGAGAACTCACGGATGAGTTACGCAGGCGACGCCGACATGAACTGGCCGATGCTCAAGGGATCCGGATCACGGATCTGTTACCCGGCATGGAAGGTGATTCCAGACGCACGGCGGCTGACAACCAACCTGCATGTCGCCGTGGATCGACGAGGTCGTCTGCTGAAACTGTTCGCGACTGTGAGACAATGTGGCGACGCTCTCCGGGTATAAGGATCGTTAGAGGGACTGAAGCCACACACGATGAAGCACGTGCTCGCGAACGCAGAGTAAGACAGCGATGCCATCCGCCCATGAGTACGACACTTAAAGATGCGAGCGTGCATCCGGCTTAAATCAGACGACGATCGGGAACCTGGACCGTAAGGCGGAAAAGCTGCGCGGTCGGAAGAAATTCTCGGAAACAAATTGTTTCGTCGCGTCATGATCTTGCGATGAACGACAATCCCCACAACTCGCCGCCCACAACTGCCGAGCACGTGCAACTGCTGTTTGTTCGCCACGAAGGAGCCATTCGCGCGTTCGTGCGGGCGTTGCAGCCTTCGTTGGCGGATGCGGACGATGTCTTGCAGGAGACGTTTCTCACGATTTCTCGAAAGGCGTCGGCGTTTGAGCCGGGGACGAGTTTTGTCGGGTGGGCTTGCGGCATCGCGCGGCTCAAAGTGCTGGAGAATCTTCGTCAGAAGAAGCGGGCGAATGTGCTCAGCGAAGAGGCCATCAATGCGCTGGCTGAGGATGCTCCCGCCAGCGAACTGATCGCTGAGAGGGGAATGGCTTTGACTCGGTGCGTCGAGAAGCTTGCGCCAAAGAGTCGCGAGTTGTTGTGGCGGCGTTACTCGAGTCGACAGGACTCTGACGAGATGGCTGCCGGGCTTGGCATGACCTCCACGGCGGTTCGAGTCGCGCTCTCAAAGGCCCGCGCGTTTCTGCGCGATTGCGTTGCCGTTGAACTTCAGAAGGGCTGATGCAGATGTCTGACACAATCACACCCACCGAGCTGGATACACTCATTGAGGACTGTCTCGAAGGCCGTCTGGCGGAAGTGGATGCGGCTCGGCTCAGCACTCATTTAGAACAGTCGGCTGAGGCACGTGCTCGCTATTGGGAAGCGGCGTCAGTTCACGGACTGCTGGAGAACTTCTTGCAGGATGCGTCGCTGCGAGCGGTGACCGGGCAGGCGATATCGCCGGCTTCGAGAACTCCGCGCTGGCAGCAGTGGCGACCGCTGACGGCGGCGGCATTGGGACTCTTCGTTGGTTTGGGTAGTGCGTCGCTGGTGTTTGGGTTTGTGGCTCAGCGGAACGCGATCAAGAAGGTGCCGGTGGCTCTCTTTGCCTCGAGCTTTGAAGATTCGTCGATGACGCTCGGCAGCGGCTTCCCGACCGACGCCGGACGATGGAGCGGTGATGCCGCTCAGGTTGTCTCGGCCGAGAACGGAATCGCAGCGAAGGAAGGCAAGCTCATGCTGCGGCTGGAGCCAGCAACGAAACCCGCCCCGCGTATCTTTCAAGTGTTGGACCTGCAATCGCTGCCCTCCGACAAGAGAACCGGGATGCGCGAGATCGAAGTCTCGGCATCGTTCGCGGCGGCGGATCCCGAGGCTGCAGTGCGCTACATGATGCGTGCATTCGCAGTCACCGACACTCCGGACATGCTGGGCTCTTCATGGTTTGATCGCCGCGATGAATCCATTGCCTCGGTGACACGAGGGTTCGACGTCCTACCGGGGACGACTGGCTGGCAGACCTTTTCCATTCGGCTGCAAGTGCCGACTGCTGCTCGCAGCTTGGTGCTTTTCTTTGGAGCACGCACACCGGACAAGAATGCGCGGACTTCCCCGCATTATTTGGATGACGTGTGTGTGTCGTTGCTTTTGCCCTGATTGACTCAGCCCATTGTGGTGGCTCGCTTCGTAATCAGCGTTGGTTTGGGTAGCAAACCACCACAATCTCCACTCAAACTGAATTTCGAGCAGCCCATGAAAACACCAGGCTTGCCTGTCATCGACCGTCGCCATTTCCTCCGTGGACTTGGAATGGCGCTCGCGCTTCCGGCTTTCGAAAGTCTCAACGTCGGCTTCGCAGCAGAGGCAAAGGCGACCGACCCGCGACGCCTGATTTGCATCGGCAATCATCTCGGTTTCTGGCCGGGCGGGTTCTTTCCGACGACGGGCGGGCGCGACTACGCGATGAGTTCGACGCTGACTCCGCTACAGCCGCATCGTTCCGACTTCACCGTCTTCTCGAATCTCGATCACGGTGTGAAGGGTGGACACGGCGGAGTGCATGCGTTTCTAACGAGCGTGAAGAAAGAGGAATCGGCCGGGTTTCCCGAGAAGAACATCTCGGTTGACCAGGTTGCTGCGGAGCATGTCGGTTCGGCGACGCGGTACCCGTCGATCACGGCGGGGATCGGCGGAGGCACGGACATGTGCTGGAATCGCGCGGGCGTGGGCATTCCGCCGATCAACAATCCTGCGAGGTTGTTTGAGGCGCTGTTTGTCGAGCCCAATGCGAGTGCAAAGGCGTCGGAACGCGAGCGCCTGTCGAATCGGGCCAGTGTGCTCGATGCGTTACGCGATTCAGCTAAGCAATTGGGTGGCAAGCTGGATGCGGCGGATCGTAGCAAGCTCGATCAGTATCTGACTTCGGTCCGCGATGTGGAGCGTCGATTGCAAATGTCCAAGGAATGGCTGAGCAAGCCGAAGCCGAAGTCACCCATCAAGGCGATCGAGGACGAAAATCGGGAGCAGATCGAGGAGATTCCGCTGTTCATGGACCTGATGACGCTGGCGCTGCAGACGGACTCAACTCGCGTGGCGACTTTTGAAGTCCCGCTCAACTTTCACACACAGGATCTCGACGTCGGCAGCTATCACGGACTGTCACATCACAGCAAGGCTGAGGGCCTGTTGACGCAGTTGCAGGTCGTGGAGAAGTATCTGATGACGCAGTTCGCGCACCTGTTCGAGAAGCTCAAAGAAGCGAAATTGATGGACAGCACGCTGGTCGTGATCGGCAGCGGCATGGGCAATGGCTCTTCACACTCCAACCGCAATCTTCCCGTGATCCTCGCGGGCGGCGGCCTCCAGCACCAGGGGCACCTCGTCTGCCCGGCAGCGGAGAGTAAACGGATTCCGCTAGCGAATCTCTGGCTCTCCACGCTCCAGTGGTTCGGCTGCGAGCGCGATCGGTTCGGACGAAGCACGGGCACTTTTTCGGCGATGAAGATTTCATAGCGCTTTGCCGGAGAAAGATTTGTCATTAGCTATTTGACATTTGTCATTTGCTATTGAAGACAGAGTGAGGATGAAACATGGGAGACGCTTCGAAGGCGAATGAGATCGAGAATCGACTCATTGATTTCGCCGTGCGTATTATCAAGCTCGCCGACGCATTGCCGAAAACGCCGTCGGGAAAACATATCAGCGGACAGTTGCTTCGCTCGGGAACTTCACCGGCGCCAAATTATGCCGAAGCTCGTGGGGCGGAAAGTAGCGCCGACTTCGTGCACAAGCTGAAAATTGGGCTCATCGCAAAACCGTGGGGGTAACTGGTAAAGAGCGGACAGACTGGTTCAGCTGGGGTTGTGAGTTCTCAAGTCGCAACTTCAACGGAGTCCCAGAATGTCCGCTCAAGCGTTTT
>OMIV01000285.1 GCA_900299185.1 Planctomycetaceae bacterium | reverse complement strand
GGCTACATCTTCAGCGAAACGATACGAGCATTTGTTTCGGCTAAAGGGACCAGCAAACGCACCGAGTGGAAGGAGACCAGCTTTCTGCAGATCGTTTTGCCCTCACTGGCTTTGGGCATTGATCAGCGGCATTGGTATCTGCGGACCTTCATCACGCTCGATTATGGAATGGGGAAATTCCCGGCAAAATAGATTCTCTTTCATTGTGGCTCAGCTCGTCGGGCTACAATCGGACGCATTGGTCTGAGGATAGAAATGCGTCGTCGTTGTCGCGTTGATTACACACCATGAATCTCCGGTCAAACACCACACACCAATGAATCCCATGCGTTTCTCTCTGCTGTTTTTGGCGATCACCCTCGTCGTGAATGTTGCTCACGGTGCGACCTCATCGACGGAGTTCGACAAGTCGCTGCTGCCTTATCTGCAAGCTCATTGCTATCGCTGTCACAACGCGGACAAGCACGAGGGCGAGTTCCGGCTCGACACGCTTTCTAAGAACGTTGGCACGGAGAACAACCCGCAGTGGCTGGAAGTGATCGAGCGGATTAACTCGGGAGAGATGCCGCCTAAGACCGAGACGAAGCGGCCTTCCGCTCAAGAGAGTGCGCAGGTTATCGAGTGGCTTGCGGCGCGGATCAAAGACGGCGAGGCGGCTCGCATGGCTTCGCGCTCGAAGGTGACTTTCAATCGACTCACGCGAGATGAGTACGTCAACACGGTGCGTGATCTGATCGGCGTGGAGTTCGACGCGAAGGATCCCGGCAACTTTCTGGAAGACCCCGAATGGCAGGGCTTCGAACGGCTCGGTTCGGTGCTCACGTTGTCGCCGTCGAACATCGAAAAGTATCTCGTCGCTGCTGAGACGATCTTGAATGAAGCCTATCCCGAACCGGCTGCGCCGCTGAAGAAAGGTCAGAAGCCGCCGGAGCCTTTTGGCGGTACGAAGCGAGCCGTCGTCGAGACTCAGATCCAAGAATGGCATCGCGAAAAGCTGCGAGAACTGGGGCTGCTCGACAAGGTCCGGTTTGAAATGTGGCCGGGCGACATCTTTCGGTATTCGTCGATTGGCAATCTTCCGGAGTCCGGCATTTACGAGATCAGCTATCAGCTCAGTGGCCTGCGTCCGCCAAATGGCCGTGCGCCGCGGATGAAGGTCTATCACGAAAAGCTCGACCGCGTGTTGTTCGAGCAAGACATCGTCGCGGATGAAGACAAACCAATCACGGTGACGTTTCAAGCTCATCTGCCGAAGGGGCATCAAGGCATTCTCGTCTACAACGACGTGCCCGGTCCGTCGAATACGCCGCGCTCCGGTCGACACAGCGACGTCCCGTTTATCAGCACCAAGTTGGGACGCACTCCGTGGCAGATGAAGCTCACCGACGAGCAAGGTCGCGCTCGCTATCCGTTTCTCATCATTGACTCGATCACGTGGCGCGGCCCCATTCTGACCGAGGCCGAACAGAAGCGGCGCGATGAATACATGCCCGTCAATGAGGGCGATCTGCAGCAAGCTCGTGAATCGCTCGCGAGATTGGCGAAGCGTGCCTTTCGTCGTCCTGTGTCTGAAGAAGAACTCAATGGCTACATGAAGACGGTGCAAAGCGAACTCGATGCGAAGGAGTCCTTCCGCAACGCGGTGAAGGCGGGCATGGCGTCGATCCTCAATTCCAAAAGCTTCCTGTTCATTGCAGAAGGTGACGAGCAGACGAACCGCAGCACGCTCAATGATTGGGAGATTGCGTCGCGGCTTTCGTACTTGTTGTGGAGCACGATGCCCGATGAGGAACTTTTCTTACTCGCCGAACAAGGCAAGCTGCGCGACAAGGCGGTGCTCGCTCAGCAGGTTGCTCGCATGGTGGCTGATCCGCGGGCTGAGCGGTTCTGCGATTCGTTCTCGTCGCAATGGTTGAGGCTGCGGAAGGTCGGCATGTTTCAGCCGGATAAGAATCTCTATCCCAGTTACGACAAGGCGCTCGAGAGCAGCATGATCAACGAGACGAAGCTGTTCTTTCGCGAGGTGCTGCAAGGCGGACTCACTTTGCGCGAATTCTTACACTCGGACTGGAGCGTGATGAATGAGCAACTCGCGAAGCACTACGGACTCGAAGATGCGTTTGACGCCGCGCGACAAAAGTCGGAACCGAATCGTGAGTTCATTCGCGTCGCGTTGACGCCCGAAGCGCATCGCGGCGGCTTGCTCACGCAGGCAGCGATCTTGTCGCTGACGAGTGACGGCGTGCGACATCGGCCCGTGCATCGAGGCGTGTGGTTAAGCGAGGCGATCTTCGGAAAGTCGCCGCCACCGCCACCCGCGAACGTTGATCCGATCCCCACCAACCCGACCGGTCCCAAAGCCACGTTGCGTCAGAAGCTCGAAGCTCACATTCACGATGCGCGCTGCGCTGCTTGCCATTCCAAGATCGATCACCTCGGACTCGCGTTTGAGAACTACGACGCGATCGGACGTTGGCGCACGCAGGAAGTGACGGATGGAGTCGGCGACAATCCCACCGTCGTTTCGTCGGGCAAGTTTCCTGATGGTCGCAAATACGAAGACGCAGCGGAGTTCAAGCAACTGCTGCTTCGAGACCTCGACGCCTTCAATCACACGTTCATCGAGAAGCTCGCGACCTATGGATTGCGTCGCACGATGAGCTACTCGGATCGCGATGAATTGAAGAAAATTGCTGACCTGAGCAAGTCCAAGAACTACCGGTTGCGAGAGATCCTCGAAGCTTTGGTTTGCTCTGATTTGTTTCAACAGCGCTGAGTTTGAACGCAGCACTAAACTGATAGTCGCCTTTCGCTCCGCGAAAGGATTTTTTGCGGAACAAGAGCCGACGATCCCTTTCGCGGAGCGAAAGGCGACTATCCGAAATCACCCCACAGCGAGCACCTGAATCATGGCCCATCTGCATCTCAATAAATGGCAAATCTCTCGTCGTGCCGTGCTGCGAGGAATCGGAGCAACGATCGCTCTACCGCTGCTCGATTGCATGGCCGCGACGCCTGCACCGTCGAAGCCGAAACGCAGCGTGTTTCTCTACATCCCCAACGGAGTCAACACGCTCACGTGGCAGATCGAAAAGGCGGGGAAAGATTACGAGTTCACCGCGCCGCTGAAGTCGCTGGAGAAGCATCGAGCGGACATCACGCCAATCAGCGGTCTGCATCATCCGATGGTCATTGGCAAGCATCACAACTGCGAACGAGTTTGGCTGACCGGCGCGAACGTGCCGGGCGATGGAGGAGCCTTCCGCAACACGGTCTCCGCCGATCAGCTCTTGGCCGAAGTGCAGGGAGCATCAACTCGGTTTCAATCGCTAGAGCTAGCCATCGAAGGCACATCGCTCGCATGGTCGCGCGACGGCATTCAACTACCGGCAGAACGCAACACGCAGCAGATCTTCAATGCATTGTTCGGTGTCGAGAAGGAGAGCAAAGAAACGATTCGCCGTCGTCTCAGTCGTCGCGGCAGCATCCTTGACGGCGTGGCCGATGACGCGAAGCGAGTGACACAGAATCTTGGCAGTGCGGATCGAGGCAAGCTCGATGAGTACCTCACCGCTGTGCGACAAGTCGAAGAACGGACGAAGCGCGCTGACGAATGGCTCAACGTGCCCAAGCCCAACGTACCTGCAACGGACGCCGACCGATTGCAACGCAAGCTCAGCATGTCTGAAGCCGGTGAGTACTACCGCTTGTTCTACGACCTCATGGTCATGGCGCTGCGCACGGACTCGACCCGAGTGATCACGTGCGGCATTGGCGGTGAGGGCAGTGCGAGTGGCATTCCTGAGATCGGCATCCTGCAAACGCGACACGGACTCAGCCATCACAACGGCGACCCCGAACAGCTTCGTCGACTCACAATGACGGACACGTTCTTGGTTGAGCAGCTCAGCTATTTCCTCGACCAACTCAAGCAACATCAAGAAGGCGACCAACCGCTGCTCGATACGACTCAAGTGCTGTGGGGCAGTGGCATGGCTTACGGCCACAGTCACGGCAACGCGAACCTGCCCACGATTCTCTGTGGCGGCAAGGCACTCGGCTATAAGCACGGCACGCACGTTGATTTCAACTTGCCGAAGATTGGCAAGTACGACGTCTCGAACGCACAGGAGCACTACCGCATCTGCTCGCGGCCTGTGGATGGCGACGCACGCCTCAGCAATCTGCTGCTCACAATGCTTCAGCGAGCGGACGTAAAAGCCGAGCAGTTCCAAGACAGCCTCGGACCAATGTCACAGATCGTTTCGTGAGGCTCGTCTTTTAATGTGAGGCAGGTTTGCAACCTGCCTCGTTTTCGGAGAACGGTAGGTTCTAAACCTGACCCGGATTTCATGACCTTAATCAACCAACGATCCATGCGCACGCTCATCGCTCTCTGGTTCCTCTTCGTGTCGTTCTCGGTACTACAAGCCGCAGACAAACCTCGATTCCGTACCGATGCCGACGGACCGGTCAAGGCGACTGATAAACGTAGCAATCCCAAGGACAAGAAAGCGGACGATAAGCCGGACTGGTACCAGCTCGTGGATGGCGAGTTTCCGCCCGAGGGATCAGCGCACGCGATCTCTGGCGAGTTGATTCAGGTCGATCATTTGGAGCGTCGGTTTCAACTGCGAGTCGATCGCAGCGACAGCCAGGATCGCGGCATCATGGACCTGCCCTTGGTAGCAGCGATGCTGCCTTACGGCTCGATTTGGTATCACGGTGCCCCAGCCGCATTGCAGGATGTCCCGCTCGGCACGCACTTGCGCGGCTTGTTCTATCAGGCCGATCCCAACGACAAGACACCGCTGCCCGACACGGCTCACAACCGCAAGACACCCGAATGGCAGTTTCGTCAGTGCTTCCGCATTGAAGACGATTTCTCGTTCCATGCGCGACAGAAGCAACTCTGGAAAATTGACAGCGTGGATCTCGCGGTACGGAAACTTACCGCCACGTTGCAAGTCGATGGTCAACCTAGCGGACAGCCCAAACAGTTCGAGCTCCTCAGTAGCACGCGCGTGTTTCAGAGCAACACGATCGCGAACCTGAAGTCGATCGAGCCGGGACAGTCGGTGCTCTTCAATCTCACGTGGGCGACGCTTTACGGGCCGGGCCGCATCACTGAAGTCTTTCTCGACGAGTCGGCTCGCGAACTGGTCACAGCGAATCAGCTCGAGCAGCATCGCAATCACATTCGTGAGCGCGGTTTGCCCGGCTGGGTGACCGCCGTCGATGACGACAAGCAGATTGTCACGATCACATTTTTTGGTGGGGTTGATCCAAAGCTGTTCGATGAACTCAGCGGGATCAACGAAGAGCCACAAGGCTGGCCGTTCTCGTTTCCAGAAGACGATCCGAAAGCTCCCAAGGGAGGCATCTGCGTCGCGCGTAAGACCTTGATGACCTACGACCCCGTCAACGATCGCAAGGGCGGCAACATTTTAGAGATCAAGAAAGTGCCACTCGCTCCCGGCAGTGGTGGCGTACAGATCCGAGTGAAGTGTGGCATGCTGCTCGAAGGCTACCGCCCGCGCCGTATCGTTCGCTTCTATCCCGCGACATGGAAGGTCAACGCGCTGCCGTTGGAAGAACAATTCCAAGGACGCGAAGTGCTGTTTGAATAAGCCAAACGACCAAGGGTGTTTTCCCGTGCGACGGACATCTTGTCTGTAGATACCCGATTGTTAAACCCGCTGCCGTAGTCGAGTAAGTCGCAGGAGTTCTAAGCCGGATGGAAATTCAATCCGGCTGTCAGCGGAGTTTTGAGGAGTCTTAACGGAACTCAAGGATGAGTTTCGGATGCGACGCTGGCATGACTGACCGATGCTCAATGGATCCGAATCAAGCATCTATGACTCGGCATGGAAGGTGATCCTGGGCGTACTGCGGCCGACATCGGCTTTTCGTGGATGCGGTGTTCTATGCGTTAAAGACTGGCGTTCCGTGGGAAGACCTTTCCTCAACGAGAAAAAGCCCGCCAACTTCACTGGCTTCATTTGGCTCGCCGAACTCCTTTCGAACCATGTTTGCCAGGGGCGCCGCGCGAGATTCCAACGCCCCCTCAGCAGGGGTAATTGCAAACAACCTCACGCATAAAGCACCGACGCTTCAGAATTCTGGCTTCGACGTGGCTATCAGACGATCCGTCAGTGCTGCACGTGGGACTCATTAGCGTCGCGAGCATCAGCAAGATGATGGCCAATGCTATCGAGTGATACTTAAGAGATATTGCGCTGATCGAAGACCTGTGGTTGAGCCACAGGAGACTCGCCCTGATGGTCGGAGTCCACTCTGTTGGAAAAACTGTGTCTGTCGACGGCCGATCCCAAGCAACCTTTCCGACTCGGTAATTTGGGTGAATTGCATGCCAGTTTTCTCAACATGCCGGCTGTGTTCGTAGCTCCGATCGAAAGCCCGGCTTGAGCAGCACCACTGTCAAAATACGAATGACCGGCAGTCGATACACCATTGGCACGGGCCGGTTATGCGGGCCTGACCGACAGTGGCAAAACCAAGTTTCGAGCTAAGGAAGGCTCGCCACCGGTGCTGCATTAGCCTTTTTCGCCAGTTCAGGGAGAGAGCAGTGAGAATCACGGTCTCAGCACGAGCATGGATGCTCAGCGCAGCCACCGGAATGGTGTTCCTGCCGAGTTCCCTTACCTTCGCCGACGGCCAGTTTAGCGCCCAACGGCAACCAGCCTCTGCTGAATCGGGAACGGCTCGTCCCGACGACGATGCAGGGAATGCCGGTGTCCAACAACGCCTAAACCAGATGTATTCTCGGTTTGGCACCCCAGCGAAGTCGACTCGCGAAGTTGCTCCGGTCCTGGCTGGATCACGAGGTCAGATGATCGCTCAAGCTGATGCGCGATCGAAGACTGGCGCCAGTGACTCCGGCATTCGTCAGGCATCGAATGAGGTTTCTCAATCGAATGGTTCTAGCGAGCCAGGTCGATTGACCGACGTCGGACCAGCTCGACCAGCGATCGATACTTCGCGAACAAGTCGCGCCGGAATCACGCTGCGATCTACCGCCAACAACAGCGGAGTTCGCCAAGTGTCGGGAACGACCAACGGCCAAGTCGCTCAAGCGGGATCATCCGAAGTACAACGCAAGCTCGACGAACTGTATCGCAAGAATGGCCGCGAGATGCCGTCAATGCGGATGCAAGATCTGCCCGACGCCAACCCCAAGCAGAAGCTGCCGCCGCTGCCTCAGATGCAACATCCTCAGCAGCAACAGTCACGACCTGTCGCGCAGAATCGTGTTTCGAACTTCTTCAAGGCCATTAGTCCTTTCAAGAAGGCAGAGAACGACGAGCGACCAGCTCATGTTGAGAAGATGTCTCCGGACATCACTCGCCAACAGCAGATGCTGCAACAATCGAATCAGCCAACTCAGGGCTATCAGAACTTCCAATCTGCGGGAGTTCAGGGGGCGTCGCTGATTCCGCCGCCTCCAGCTGCTCCAGCCGCTGGAATTCCACAAGCCGTTGCTCCGCGACTCTTCCCACCAGCCGCCAACGTCGAAGTTCGCGAGCTTCCGGTTAAGTCCAATGAGCTGCCCGAATTCCGACTTGCAGTTCAGTTGCCTCCGAGCACCTCGGTCAAACTGCCAGACATTGCTGCAGAAGCGAAGTCGGCGATTCCGGCTGCGGTGCAACAAGCGACCAGCCTGCCGGGTCTGTCTGAAGACGTAAACGACGCTCCTTTCACGGGTGAGACCGCCGTTCAGAAGCCCGTCACCAAGAGTGCGGATCCTCTTTCCGATGATCTATCAGACGCGTTCCCAAATGGATCAGAAGCGGAAGCGGACGGTAAGACACCGGCTCGACCAAAGATCGAACCGGCAACTCCGACGCTGCCTGAAAAAGCAACCGCGAAGGAAGAGACTGCGGACGAGAATCCTTTCACGGGTCTCAAGCTCGAGACACCCGGGTCTGAAGGGACAGCAAGTCCAGCTCAACCTCCGCTGTTGCCATCAGCGAGTAAATCGGCAGCACCGGCTTTACCAATCGATGACGACGACGATGACAAGGACATGGAAGCCGATGCGAAGGCCAATGATCCTCAGGCTGCGAAGCTTCGAAAGATTGCTGAGCGAGCCGAGTTGAAAGGATTCAAAGGCTTCTGCCCGGTGACGTTGCGAGATGATCGCGACCTCTCGGATGCTCGTCCTCAGTTCAAAGCACTCTTCCAAAGCAAGGTCTACCACTTCGCTTCGGAAGCAGCTCGGGACAAGTTTGAGAAGAATCCGAAAGCCTACGCTCCGGTCTCTGGTGGCAACGACGTTGTCGCTAGCAAAGTCGAAGGAGCAGAGATCGAAGGCTCACTCGATCACGCAGTTTGGTTCCGCGATCGGCTGTATCTCTTCAGCACCGCGAAGACCAAGGCTGCCTTCGAAGCAACGCCTTCGAAGTACGCCACCGAGTAACGAAGTCGACTTTTATTAGAACGACAACCAGCCCGCGTTCCTTCCGGCAGGATGCCTCTGAGGAACGCGGGTTATTCGTTTTGATGGCCGATTCATCGGCTTCAACATGACCGACAGTGGTTTCCGCATCGAGACGCCGCACTGCGTTAAGCATCGATCTGCTTGAGTTCGCCAGTGCTATCTCCGAAGCGTTCGTCAGCGACTTCGTGTCGGCGCGCGAGCGACAAGAAGAGATTGTTGAGCGGCGTCTCGTTGCTCAACGCGATATGTCGGCCAGGCTTCACGGTGCCGCAGCCGCGACCAGCAACCACGATCGGCAGCTTGCCGTGATCGTGACGATTGCCGTCTCCCAAGCCGCTGCCAAAGACGATCAGCGAATGATCGAGCAGCGAGCCTTCTCCTTCGGGAGTGTTCTTCAGCTTCTTCAAGAAGTAAGCGAAGTTCTCGACGTTGAAGAGGTCAATCTTCTGAATCTGGGCCATGAGTTTCGCGTCATCGCGGTGATGCGAAAGCTGATGGTGTCCCTGAGTCACTCCCACCATTGGGTAAGAACGATTACTTCCCTCGTTCGCGAGCATGTAGGTCGCGACGCGCGTGCTGTTCGTGCGGAAGGACAAGGCCAACAGGTCGTACATCAGCCGCATGTGTTCGACGAGTTCCTTTGGCACTCCGGTGGGAACTTCGAAGTCCGGCTTCGCGTTTTCAGCCGACTTCTGAGCCTTCTCCAGACGCTCTTCGATTTCGCGCACGCTGGTAAAGAACTCGTCCATCTTGCGGCGGTCAGTTTGGCCGAGCAGTGTCTTCAGTTGAGAAGCATCGTCCGCGACCGAGTCCAAGATGCTGCGTCGGAACTTCGCTCGCTTGGCAGCTTGCTCTGGAGAATTGGCTCCCGCGCCGAAGAGTCGTTCAAAGACCAACGCGGGGTTGATCTCTTTGGCCATGGGCGTCGTCGGAGACTTCCAAGACACCGTGGAAGAGTAAGCACAGCTATAGCCTGAGTCGCAACTGCCAGCAGTGCGTCCTGATTCCAGTCCAAGTTCCAGGCTGGGGAAGCGCGTCTGAGAACCAACCTTCTGCGCGATCAATTGGTCGATCGACACTCCAACCTTGATGTCTGCTCCCGCTGTCTTCACGGGATGCACGCCGGTCAAAAACGATGCCGCCGAGCGAGCATGATCGCCGGGACCGTCGCCCTTCGCGCGGCCGTTGTCTTGTCCCAAGTTGCTGATGACGAGCACTTCCGACTTCAACTCTTCCAGCGGCTTGAGCGTCGCCGAGAGTTGATAGTTCTCGCCCTCACCCGTTGGGTTCCACTGCGGCATGATCGCGCCGTTAGGGAAGAAGACGAACGCCGTTCGTAGGGGAGCTGAGAGCGACGGACCGGCTGCGAGTCCGTTACTCGGCAACATGGCATTCAGCAGCGGCAGTCCTAAAGCGACTCCTGAACCCTTCAAGAACATGCGACGCGAAAGTGGCTGAGCTTTGCTGATGAACGCGGTCATGGTGGGGCTCCGTTTAAGGACATCCTCGATAGTTAAAGATTCCGCTTTGAGCAATCGGTCAAATGTTGCTTGTGCTACTGACGTTCGCCGTCTCCGCGTCGAGTCAGAAAGGGCTTGCTGGTGACGATGCCGAGCACCATCGCCGAGAAACGTTGGTCGTTTGACTTTAGCCGTTTCAACACTTCGTCCACAGCACAACGGTCGTAGTACTCCAACCCGCGACCCAGTGCATACGTCAATAGTTTCTCAGACAAACTCCGACTGAATTGCGGTCCGCGAGCTTTCAAGATTCGCACCAACTCCACGGGGCTCTTGAAGCTCTCGCCGGACGGTAGTTTGCCGGAAGCATCAATGGCTTGCTCGCCATCCTTCGTACGCCACGCGCCGATGGCGTTGAAGTTTTCAAAGCCGAAGCCCAGCGTGTCCATCGTCGTATGACATGAAGCGCACATCGGGCTTTCGCGATGCACCTGTAATTGTTCGCGCAGGGACGCTCCGGGTTTTGACTTCTTGGTTTCTTCCAAGTCCGGCACGTTTGGCGGTGGTGGAGGCGGTGGAGTCCCCAGGATGTTTTCCATGATCCACTTCCCGCGCTTCACGGGCGATGTCCTATCGGGATTCGATGTCAGCGTCAGAATGCTGGCATGGGTCAGCACGCCCGCTCGTTGAGCCGGATTGAGTGAGACCTTCTCGAATTGGTCAGCCTGCGGTGCTGGCAATCCATAGAGCTTGGCGAGTCGAGGATTTGCAAACGTGAAGTTGGCATCGAGGAAGTCGAGCACGCTGCGGTCTTCTTTAACGATGGCTTCGAAGACGAGCAGTGTTTCGCGCTTCATGTCGTCGCGAAGTCCATCGTTGAAGTCTGGGAATAACGACGCGTCGGGAGTGATCTCGTCGAGCCCTCGCAAGTTGAGCCACTGAGCTGCGAAGTTGTCCGTCAGCGCTTTGGACTTCGGATGCTTTAACATGCGGAGCGTTTGTAGTTCGATGACTTCGCGTTTGCGAAGCTCGCCCTTGGCCGCGAGTTCGAATAATTCGTTGTCAGGCATGCTGCTCCACAAGAAGTACGACAGTCGCGACGCAAGCTCATAGTCAGTGACTTGTCGATCGGTCTTGGGATCATCGGGCCGTTGATCGGTCTCGATGCGGAACAAGAACGACGGCGCGATCAGCACGGCTTGGAGTGCGTACTGCATCGCCTTGGGGTACGGCTCTTTCTCTGAGATGGCCATCTCGACGATGGCAACATACTTGGTGACTTCGGCATCGGTTGGTGGACGACGAAACGCTCGCGCGAGGAACGGTCGCAAGGTTTGCTCTGCTGCCGTTCGAGCGGGCAGATCGTTGCTCGGAAGGGCCGTGAGGAAGGCGCTCTTCGGTGCGGCGCTGGCCGGAGCTTCGATCACGAACTGCCCGACATACAGATTTCGATCGCCTTTGTCCTTCTCCCAAAAGTCATTCGTGAAGAGGACCTCAATCCGATGCGTGCCCGCCTTAAAGGACAAACGATGCTCGTAGTCGTTGGGACGACGTTGGCCGCGAACTTCGAATGTCTGGACGGCTTTGCCATCGACTCGAAGTTCCATCTTGGCTTGCTCGCGACCGTACTGATCGGCCTTCGCGCGGATCCGTAGCACATAGTCGCCGTCGACTGAGGCGTCGTAGTCCACATGGGCCGAGCCGGAAGAGTTCATACCCAGATAACCTTCGTCGACGATGTCGAAACCCTCTTTCGATTTGAGGTCCTTCGCACCGATCGTGCGTCGCGGCTTGCCACCATCGACAACGGGAATTACTTCTCCTGAGATCTTCTCGGCGGCGTCGAGATACTTCTCCATTAGCAACGGCGAGAGCGACAACACGTCGCCAATGTTGTCGAAGCCATAGCCAACATCGTCTGACGGGAAGTCATGCGCGGGCTCGAAGTTGACGCCTAACAAGTCGCGGACAGTGTTGTTGTATTCCGCGCGGTTGAGACGCCGGATGGTGACTCGACCTGGATCGTCAATCAGTTTGCAGTCCAGATTGAAGAGCTTGTCTTCGAGCCACGCGACAACGTCCTGCTTGAGCTTGGCATCTGGCTGAGCCGCATCGACCGGTGGCATTGCCCCGACCTGCAGCATGCTTAAGACCTTGATCCACTCTTCGCGATCCTTGCCTTTGATGATCGCGTCCGGCTGGTCGTAACGAACGAGATCGAGCCCGCCTTGCGGATCGTTCTTGCTATGACACTCGCCGCAGTACTTCGTCACGAAGGGCCGAACCTGAGTTTGGAACACGTCAGGCTTCGGCGCCGCATCGGCCGTTTGTGTGGCGAAGGGACCGTTCTGATTGCCTCGATTGGGCGCGAGCATCAAACCCAAGAGTGCCAATACGAGACCGGCAACTCCGACCCAAACTTGCCAACGGTGGAGCGGCAATCTTTTCAGCCAGGCTGGCTGCTGCGGGCCTTTCTTGGATCGATTCGCTCGCGCTGGACTGGAACGCTTTCTTGATGACGAAGCCTGCACCCCGAGTGCGTCAAGATCCGCGATCGAGTGGCTGCCATCCGATGTGCGTCGACTCGTTCCTCGCTGAGTCGGTTTCTTGCGCGCAGGCGAGGATTCGTCGCTGTCTTCATCAGTTTCAAGCTGAGGCAAACGAAATACCGCACCGCATTCAGCCTGAGGGCATCGCGCGCGACGACCGGCAAACTTTCGGTCGACTTGAAACCGAAAGCCGCATGTCGGGCACGCCATTTCGAATGGGCTGACTTTGGCCATCGGTTGATTCGTGATTGAGGAAACAGATTGGGTATGTCGCTGGTTTGCTTCGATGTCATTTCCACCAGTTCGGGGCGCCATCATCACAAGCCAGCGACCACGTCAGTCGGCCTCATTTGATTGACCAAGAACCACTCGACTTAGCCATCTTCTTCGAGGTCGTCCCAGTCCTCTTCGTCCCAGTCCTCGTCATCATCGTCGTCCCAATCTTCGTCGTCGAAGTGCTCGTCATCGGAGTGCTCGTCATCGGAGTGCTCGTCATCGGAGTGCTCGTCATCAGAGTGCTCGTCATC
>OMIV01000284.1 GCA_900299185.1 Planctomycetaceae bacterium | reverse complement strand
GGACGTCAATTCCTCCGCTAGTTTGCAGGGTATCGTTGTCGTCTCCACCGAGGACGCTGTCGTCGCCGAGATCGCCATTCAACAGATCATTGCCAGCTTGACCAAGCAGCGTGTCGTTGGCCGCACCGCCACGGAGCGTGTCATTACCGTCGCCGCCTTCGAGCGAATCTGCTCCCGCTGCACCATCGAGCGAATCGTTTCCGATACCACCTTGGATCGTGTCATTATCAGCTTCGCCAAACAGTTGGTCGTCGCCGTCCTGTCCGTCAATTCGATCGTTGCCGATGCCGCCGTAGATGGTGTCGCTACCGATTCCACCAAGAATCGAATCATTACCATCGCCACCAAGGATGCTGTCATTACCGCCGTCGCCTTGGACTGTGTCATTGCCAACTCCACCAACGATGGTGTCGTTCGCGTTGTCGTCCACCGTGCCGTCACCATGGCCTCGGAGTTGATCTGCACCGCTGCCACCGTCAATCGAGTCAGCTCCCGCTCCACCGTTGATGGTGTCTGCGGAAGATCCACCCACTATGGTGTCGGATCCAGTTCCACCTTCAATGTCGATACCGAGGGAGAGCAGTGAGGCGTTGATATTGTCATTACCGCCATTGCCATTGATGGTCACTGGAGCGGTCTGAGCCGGATCAAGAGATGATATTGTGAGTTCGTCGTTTCCATCAGCGAGATTGACGGTAAGCGAAACGCTTGGGGTTGCAAAACTGATGCTTTCGAACGTGACTGGCAGATCTACGCTCGAGAACAGGCTGTTGCTCGGAATTGCGGTATCATCCTGAAGGATCGCTCTATGAGCGACACCGTTTTGGAGATTGATCGTCCTGTTAGATGCTGCCAGCAAATCGGTGATGGGTTCCAGCTCGCTGTAGGTGATCAGGCTGGCGTCGATGGCAACCGTACCGCTTTCGCCGCCAGTTGCAGTGTAGATGATATTCGTCGCCGCGAACGTGTTGTTGGTATCTTGAAGGACCAAGACGTCGCCACCGATTTCTAAGCCGCCATCGATCGTCAGCCCACCGCTCGGTACTGGATTGCCATTGAGATAATCCACCGTAAACACATCGTCTTGAGAAGTTCCAGTGACCAACAGCGGATCAATGAGCGTTCCCGTCTGGACCTGAGTGCCATTCTTCAAGACTTCGATGCTACCGCCACCCGTGACTTGACGAATAACCCATTGTTGTGGAGCTGGATCATCGTTTTGGATGAGTCCGATCGCAGGGACCGAATCCACCGTAGCCGATGGGAAGGCAACTCCGTCGCGAGTTGGTTCGCTGAGTGTGACTGTGAATTGCTCATCTTCAGCGACGCCCGCCGTCGCTGGGTTGGGGTCTTCGTAGCGATTATCACCAGTGACATTCACGCTGAAGGTCTTTGAAGTTTCAGACGGAGCGAAAGTCACGACTTGTGACTTGCTAGCGTAGTCGCTGCCGCCGATTGCCGTACCACTGACCGTTGTTACGCGGATGGAAACAGGTACGCCGACTGGTTGCGCCAACGAAACCGTAAAGTTCATTGGCGTTGTTGTCCCACTATTTCCTTCCAAGACGGAGGCGGTGTCGGAGATCAGCACTGACACTTCGTCGTTCTGAATTGTGCCGACACCTTGGCCTTTGCGGAGTGGTATTGCGTTCGATTGACTATCAATCGCATTGGTCAGAGTCAGGAAGAAGGTTTCGAAGTTTTCAAGGCTCGTGTCGCCGTTGATAGTTACAGTGACTGTCTTCGTCTGCTCATTCGGTGCAAACGCAAGACTTCCTGAGGTCGCGACGTAGTCAACACCGGCGACGGCAGTTCCGTCACTCGTCGCATAATCGAGAGTCACACCGTAAATCATGGGCTTGTCGAGCGTGACCGTAAAGGTAGCCAACGACGTCCCACTATCACCTTCAAGTACTTGAACGTCAGAGACTGACGCATAGGCATCGTCGTTGAGAATGGTTCCTTCGGCGACAGAATCAGCGGCGTTTGCAAACGTCGCATTGACTGGGTTGCTGAGACGGACTTTGAATTTTTCAGTGTCTTCAGAGGTAATATCACCATTCACTTCGACGGTGATAACCTTCGCGAGTTCGCCTGGTGCAAACTGAATCGTGCCGGCCGCTCGCAAGAAATCACTGCTTTCCTTGGCCGTATCTTGCTCGGTCGCGTAATCCACTGTGATTTCTTCCGCGGCAGCTTGCGAAAGTAGGACGACGAAGCTGACAAGAGTCTGACCACCGTCTCCCTCGACGATGTCTGTCACGTCGCCAATTCGAATCGCATTAAACTGCACTTCAAACGCGCCGACATCGGCCGTGTTGTCTACTGGCCGAATACCCAAACGTTGATCGATCGGTTCTCCGCCAGAATTGTCGCCACTACCGATAGCCGGGCTACCAGCGAGAAGAGCGTGCGTCGGCGTGCTACCACCGTTGTCTGCAAGAGGAGCTAACACTGCATCAAATGGGCTGCCAGTTGAACCAACTTGGTCGTTATTGAGTAAGTTCTGAAGACCGGTAGAAGTTCCTGCATCCCCAATGAAATTTGAACCGAGCGAAACAAAGGCACCTTGAACGTCGGCATTTGCGACTCGCGCCGTGTCGTTTGCGATGATTGTATTTCGGAGCACCGCGGTACTTCCGGAAGCATTGGAAAAACCACCAGCAGAGCCATCAGTTGAGTTGAAGGCGATTGTTGCATTAGTTAGCGAGATCGAGCCTATTGCTGCGCTCGTAGCGTGCGGCGTGCTGTAGATGCCACCGCCAGATGCTCCTGCAGAGTTGCCACTTATCGTCATATTAGTGGCGGTGATTTCGTCGGTATTGTAGATCGCCCCACCTCGCGTGCTAGCCTCATTATTGAAGATCGTAGATCGTTCAATAGTAATGCTTGCCGTCCGCGCACCTCGTACACCGTCGTTATAGATACCGCCGCCCGTGCCGAATGACTTGTTTCCACTAATGGTGGTATCAGTCAAGGTCGCGTCCTCCTGATTGTAGATACCTCCACCTTGCGCGTTGGACGCATTATTCGCGATCTGAGACGTACTCACCGTCAGTGGTGCTAAGTTGAAGATTCCGCCACCTTGCAAACGTGCTTCGTTTTCACGAATGGATGAGTTCGTGACAGCAGCATTACCTGCGAGCGTAATGACTTGAGCGGCGTTGTAGGCTGCTGGTGTAGTGCCGCCAAAGCCACGTGAAACCGTCAATACCGTCGTGGCTCCCGAGGGGGCTATGTTAGTGACTTGAAGTCGTTCAGTCCCGATTCGAATCTCAAATGGGGACTGTGTCGGCAGGGTAGTAGTCGTCGGCACTGTAATCAGTGTGGCAGCAGCCGAGATGCCGTTAACTAAAGCAGTTTGAATCTGTTGATTATAGAGTCCACCACCGAAATCAGCAGAGTTACCGGAGACGATGACATTCTCCAGATTCAACGTGCCTTGGTTAAGCACGCCTCCACCAATCAATTCATGGCCGCCCTTAACTGTTAGATTCTTTAGGTTGAGCGTGGCTCCGGGCTTGACGTGGAAGACACGGTCAAGCTGAGCGGCATCGATAAAGGTTTGGTCGGTACCGGCTCCGATGATCGTCACGCTGTCTGACGTAATATCAAGATCACCCGTGGCGGCCAGATCTTCATCTTGACCTGCGATTGTGAGACGGAATGTTCCTGGGATAAGGAGAATGGTATCATCACCATCGAGTTGGTTTGCTTCCATGATGGCCGCACGAAGACTGCTGTTTCCGTCTTCGTCAGCACTGCTTAGATCGCCAGGACGTACATCCTGAGTATCAAGGAAGGTGTTAACCACAAAGCCTGACTCAAACGCTCCGATATCGACTGTGGCTACGCCGTTTCCGTCGCCATCAAACACCCGGGCGAAACCGCGTTGATCGGTAGTGGATACGCTGACATTACTACCGCGGTCACGAGCTGGACTACCAAAGAGAAGTGCGTGGGTATTTGTCAGACCTCCATTCGGTTGTAGTGGGCCGAGAAGCGGATCGACCGGTGAGGCATTTGAGCCGACTAAGTTTCCAAGCGCGTTATTAACGAAGGTCCCGACGCTACCACTTGTTCCAATGAGGTTGAATCCTTGATTCGAGAAACCGGTTCCGCTGATATCCCGATCGCTGGATGCTAGATTGCCAGCAACGATGGTGTTCTTAAGGCTGAATGCTCCTTGAACCGACTCATTGCGAATTCCGCCACCTTTGCCACTGCCTCCTATACCTGCCTTGTTGTTGTATATGGTGGTGTTGACTGTGGAAATCGCACCACCATTGTTGAGGAAACCGCCGCCATTGAGTCGGGCTGTGTTCGTGGAAACCGTGCTGTTGACGATTGTCATGCCTCGTGTGGCGCTAACACCACCCCCGGACTCTGCTGCATTTCCCGAGATGGTTGAGGTGGTAATTGTGAATGTGCCCGTTCCGATATTGTGAATACCACCACCGGTTGTTCCGCGCCCCTGAGTCGTGGCCGCGCCAGCCGAGTTGTTCGAAATCGTCACGTCAGTAATTGAAACTCCACCGGAATCGCGATTCGAAATGGCACCGCCATCGCCGAGCTTATCGTCATCCGCGTCAGAGCGGTTTCTATCTAGTGTGGATCTCACAATCGTAACAACACCAGATTCAGCGTTCGAAATCGCACCGCCGTGTAGATCTGCGGCATTGTTCGCGAACTGCGAGTCGGTGATATCAACTTTTCGCGTATTTCGAATCGCACCGCCACTTCCGCCGGCCGTACTGTCGAGCAGAACGCTTGCTGTAACGTTCAGAGTGCCGCCGTTGAAGATCGAGCCACCGTCATTCCCTGAGGCGTTACCCGAAGCTGTGGAGCTATCGATCACAACGGTGGCGGATGAGGTTGTGTAGAGAGCACCACCGTCCGCGTCCGCTGAATTGGCTGTTAATGCTGAATCCGTGAGAGTGACTTGCCCGTCTTGATCGAAGATTGCACCGCCACGATCGGCCTTGTTGGATGCCAGAGTACTATTGGTAACGGTCGTACTCGCTGCGAGTTCCGTAAGAATCGCACCGCCGTCCTGGCCAGCGGTGTTGCTTGTCAGCGTACTATCTGCGACCTGCAAAGTACTTAGGTCATTGTTATAAAACGCACCGCCATGTCGCGCTGCACTATTAGCATGAATGAGGCCACCGGAGATTGCCACCGATCCGGCTCGGTCATTGTAAATAGCGCCAGCGTCTGTGTTGGCTTGGTTTCCGGCAATTGTCGACTGAATGACAGTCACAGTTCCTTGGTCGTCATTGAAGACTGCACCACCGAAGTCAGCTGTGTTACTTCCTATGTCGGATGCGTTAATCGTCACTGTGCTATTATTGAAAATCGCGCCACCGCGACCGTTCGCAGCCGAATTGACTGCAAGGTCAACACCATTGATTGACAAAAGACCTGAGTCATTTCTAACTCCCGCACCGTCGCGGGCTCCAAGCAACTTTCCACCGGTTACTCTCAAGTCGATGAGTGTTAGGCTTTGGCCTGGGTAGATATCAAAGACACGGTCGAGGTCAGACGCGTTGATCTCTGAAGTTGGGACCAGAGAATTAGAAGTAGCATTTCCAGCACCGATGATAATCAAGCTATCGTTGGCTCCGCCGATAATGTCGAGGTCGCCAAAGGACGTTGCATCCTCAGGTGTGACATTGAAGGTTTGCCCAAGGCCCGGTGCGAACTTGGCTAAATCGTCTCCGATAATGAAGGTCTGCGAAACAGCTCCTGCCGCCGTCATCGTGTTGACCGGAGTTGCTGTATCCGAAATTGCCGGTGAGCCGATTGCGCTTGGAGTGAAGCGGAGAGTGTAGAATCCATCGATTGACGTGACTGAAGTTAAATCAATCGTGAAAGTCCGGGGATCAACCTGATTAACTGGGACTCCGGAGAGGCTTACGGCTGCCGGCGGCTGCACGCCGCTGATATTTGTGCCGTCTGTATCTACGGTGAGGTCGAAATGAGTCTCAGCGTCATTGAGGTCGATTCCTTGCACGTCTTCGTCAAAGGAAATCGTGACGATTCCGACAGAACCAATTCTCGGCGAAGGTGCAATCGCCGTCCAAGTTGCCACTGGGGGGAAGGTATCTACGACTAGGCTCCAACTCGTCGTTTGAGCTGGAGCAACATAGGCGTTGCCTGCGAGATCCTGAATTGGAGCAGTCGCCTGCGTGTTGAAGGACAGCAAGTAGGAGCCGATTTGGTCTAGATTGGCAACCGAGGTTAGATCCAACTCGTATTGGGTGGCTGAAAGCTGTTGAATCGCAGCCGACGCCAGCGGAATGGTAACTTGGACATTGTTAATGTCGGTATATGCCAGAGTGAAATTGTCAGTGCTAAGTCCAGCAATCGGCTCGCTGAAGTTTATGACGACCGACTTCGGGCTCGAAGTTCGAGACAATGGTGCTACCGGGACAAACGCCGCTGTGGGGGCGAAAACGTCATTGCCACGCACGAATTGACGCAGCGATCCGAATCCGCTGCTGGATTCCATGACGAGTTGGTTACCTTCAAAGTCTGCCACAATGAAGGGAGAAACGGGATTCGAATTTGCTGCGAGCAAGCGGACGACATAAGAGCCATCAGCCGCGAACAAGCTTCGCAGATTAGACAGTGTATATAAGGTTGGATCCGTCGCGTCCTGAGTAATAACAGCAGCAGTCGTATTCAGTGACGTTGTTGTCGTGACGCCCAACGGACTGGTGTAAACAATCTGGATATTCTGCAGCAGGCTTGTCGCATTCGGCACGCGAATCGGTTCTGAGAACGTAAGTGACAAATCGTTAATTGGGTCGAGATTTGACGCTGCATTTGAAAGCGGACTAGAAATAGTAGAGAACTGCGCCGTAGGTGCGGTTCGATCGAGCTGGTCTTTGTCGAGGGTATATGTCGTGGCGGCAAGTTTAATCGCGTTCGGCCCAGGTAACGCATTGGCTTCCATAATTGCGGCACGAAGTGTGGCCCTTCCGTAGTTGTCGGCAACGACTCCGTCTCCAGGTGTTGCATCAACAGTATCTGCCGCCGAAGTTACGAAGAATCCTCCAAACTCGTAGGCACCAATATCCACGCTACCGAGAATTCGAGTGATTCCTCGTTGGTCGCTAGCGTCAGCAGCGGTGAGCACCGGCCGGTTCAAGGACAATCCCTGATTAATAGCTGGGCTTCCAGAATTCAGCGCGTGTGTAAGTGTGGGGCCACCGTTGGATGCTAATGGGCCAAGCAACGGATTAATGAGGTTTCCGGGGGTGCCGACAAGCACTCCCGCAGCAAATGCGGTATTGGCTCCTGAATTGTTGCCAATGAGATTTGTCGAGACTTTGGCCGCTGTGAGAATAGAGGTGATATTCGCATTAGTTCCAAATACGTCAGGACCTTGCTGAGTTGCAACGTTGCCAGCGATGATGGTGTTTTGCACCAAGGTTTGGCCGGTAGTTGCATAGAAACCGCCGCCGCGAGACGCTGAAGAGTTGAGCGTCACCGTGCTGTTGATGATATTAAAGTTGCTTCGAAGCGAGACGACGGCACCGGTCGTGTGGGCTGCGGCCGTAGTGCCATTGACGCCACGCTCGACCGTGAATCGATTGCTTGAGACCGCAGTTACTCGCAAGTCCTCAGTATCAATGCGGATGTCGAACAACACTTGGTCGGGGAAGCTCAATCCATTAGTCACCAGTAGCGAGGTGTCTGTGGCGGTGATCGTTGTATTTAAGATCGAGGTGATGTTGGTAACTGCTGCCGAGTTAGCAATGGCGCCGCCCACACTTGTTGCGCCGGTGGATCGGTTACCTGAAATTGTCGAGTTCAGAATGCTGACCGTGCCAGCTCCGATATTGACGATCGCTCCACCACTTAAGCCGGCTGTGTTTCGGTTATCGACTGGAGGCTGAGCAAGTGCATCTTGCACACCGCCGATCAGGCTGTTCTCAACGATGAGATTTCCGACATTTCGGATTGCACCACCGTTATTTACAGCGGAGTTCCTTGTGATTGTCGTGTTCTCAATAGTCATCGAGCCATCGTTGTTGATGGCGCCGCCATCATCGTTCGACCGGTTTCCAGAAATGACTGAGTTGCGAATGATGACCGTTCCAGAGTCGTTGCGAATGGCTCCACCGTCATCGCTACCGGTGACACTTCCGTTTCGAATGGTGACATCTTCAAGCACGAGGGTAGCACCCTTAATAACGTGGAAGAGTCGATCGATCTGGCCAGCATCAATAAAAGTGACGTCGGCACCGTCTCCTCGGATGGTGGTTATGCCTGTGGTATCAATAATGTCGAGATCTCCGCGAGCGGCTGCGTCTTCGCCCGTGCCGGTGATTGTCAAGTTATAGATACCAGCGGGAACTCGAATGACGTCGTCTCCCGCGAGACGTCCAGCTTCCATAACGGCTGCGCGAAGGGTGCGAATCTGCTGTCCCGAGATTGTTTCTCCTACAATCCCGTCGCCAGGATTTGGATCGATTCGGTCTTGAGTTCTATTAACGACCATCTCATTGACGGTGACCCAAGTGATACTGGCATCACTGAGAAGCGGATCGCCGCCTGGGATCTGAATCCCCGATCCGGCCGCGACCAGGGAGAATCGGTAGGAACCAGCGGAGCCGGTAACGGGTGTCAGATCAATGAAGTACTCTTGAGGCCCCGCGGCACTGGTGACTACTTGCACGCCTCGGAGAGACACCGGTTGCCCGTCACGGGTGAGCCTGAAGTCGGAAATGTCGACGCCTTCCACCGGAGTGGTAAAGTTGAGCGTGACAATTCCCGCCGGCCGTAGGCGGTCTGCTGGTGTGACAGGTGAAAGTGTCGGGAATGGATCGATCTGTTGGTTGACCCACGTCGCAGTTGCGGCAACTCCTATTGCTAATGGATTGCCGACTTTGTCGACGATCGGCGATACCGCGTCAGGAGAAACAAGTTCGAGAGTATAGCTACCGACTGGGCCGGTTACGTTTTGCAGATCTAGCAGGTAATCACTGTCACTACCGGGGGCTGGTGTAATCGTTGCATTAGTAAGGGAGACAGGAAGTCCGTCTTTGGATAGTCGGAAGTCAGAGATTCCAACTGTCTGGGGATTAACGTCTTCCGAGAAGGTAACTCGAACGATACCGACGGCGGTATTTCGCGGGCTGGGGATGCTACTAAACACCACGGTCGGTGATGTCGTATCGACACCCTGGAACCATTGGTCCCTTGCTGCGATGTTGGAGACCGGAATAGTTACATCTGCAGTTAGGAGATTCCCTGCAATGTCTCGGATTGGGGTGCCGTCATTAGAAATGAGACGCAGTTCATAGTTCCCGTCTTGGGAAGTGACGGCGGTCAAGTCCATGCTGTATCGGTATGGCGCCTCTTCAACGAGCGTTACTCCCGCCAAGCTGACGGGCGTGTTATTTCGAAGTAGGCGGAAGTCGCTGATTCCAACGCCTGTCACGGACTCTGAAAACAGTACGTTCACAATGCCCGCAGAAGCACCGGATGGCAGCGGATCCGGGAATATGTCGACAACATCTGCTGTTGGAGCGACATTATCCAGAACCCATGTCACGGAGACATCGGCGCCGAGTTCAACGTCTGCTTGATCGACAATTTGTGAGTCGGCAGCGACGAGGGTCAACCGATACGAACCCGGCTGGGCCGTTACACCGCTCGTACCGAGGTCGATTGTGAATATGTTGGCAAATTGGCGCCCAGAGACTGGGTCTACCGTGACACTGGTCGGTGTAATTGTGACTTGGCTGCTGCTGAGTCTTGCTCCATTGACTCCGAGATCCGAGAAACCAGACCCTGAGTCATATTCGAGTCTGAAGTCTTCGGGGGTCAGAGTTGATACGTCAATCGGCTTTGTAAACGTCAAGCGAGCGTCAAAGGCCGCTTGGGTACGCGGGGACGTCACCGTCAAAGACCCAACCGGACCGACGTTCTGGACCTGCCATTGAGCCAGACTTTGGAGGCCGTCTGCGAGTGGATTCCTCGCTCCGTCAAATATGAGCGAACCTGTGCCCTGAATGCTGAATTCGTAATTGCCCGGAGCACCGGTTACGAGGTTGAGATCAATGGCATAGCTGGATGACGATAGAGCGGTAATAGGCAGATTCGTAAGCGATACATTCTGCCCATTCCGCGTGAGTACAAAATCTGTCAGAGTAACACCGGTTACTGCTTCGGAGAATTGTACCGTGACTACGCCAACTGATGTGCTTCGAGGATTAGGTGAAACTGTAACTGTGCCTGGAATCACAAACGGTGCTTGCGAGTCTTGGAACCATGCTTCTACAGCGTCCGCTGCGACGTTGTTTTCCGCTTGAACCGTTGAGAAGAAGACCTTGGATGGCGGAATGATGTCATGTGCGAAGAACGTTGGCGAGGTGGTGTATTGATTGTCGGAAATCCGATTATTGTCCGACTTCACAACACGAACCCACTCTACGACGGACTCAGCCGTCGCTCGGTACGGATTGTGTGTCAGATCTTCGATGGATCCACTTTCAGTCAACGAAAGCGTATAGATACCTGGCGTATCAGTCAGGCCGAACTGGCCGAGGTCGATAACGTACTCGTCGGAAAACACTGTTGAATTGACGAACGGATCCGAAAACGCGTTTCCATTTCCGTCAACTGGAGAGATCGGGCGCACTCGAATACCAGCGATGTTGACAGGTTGAGGCCCTTGGCCATCGAGGGCATCGTGTGTGAGCGTGAAATCCGTAGATGCATCTAGGCGATTTAGACCAGTCACTAGCTCATTGAAGCGAATCGTAACACTACCGGCATTAAGAGCTCGTGGGCTTGGCTCGATATCTTCAATGTCAGCTTCCGGTCTAATCGAATCTTGGATCCAGGAGATCTTAGAGCCGACTGCCAACTTCTCGTTGTCGACTTGCGATGTGATACCATTGCCTGACAAAAGCGTCAGCTCATATATCCCGTCAACGGAGGCACCGGCAACGTCTTGGGTGATCTCGGTTAAGTCCAGGGTGAAATCCGTTGGCGAAACGGCACTCGATGGAATTAATAGCAATGGAAGCCCATTTCGATCGACAATCGGCACAATGATCTTGCCTTGTCCGTCTCCTACATCACGAGTTAGGACGAGGTGGGTAGTAGCGTCCAGCGTTGCGATACCGAGCGTGGGGCCGTTGATCGGCTCGTTAAATTGCAGTGTCACAGTAGTGATAGGCGCTGTCGAACGCGCGGGTGTAACCGGAACTAGCGTTGGGCGCGGACCCGTGGTCACAACGACAAAGTCATCCGTAGTTCCAAATGCCAAGACTGAACCTTGAGCGTCCGTAATCTTCGTCGAGTCGGTTGTGATTACGCTAAAGCGGTAGCGACCGGGAATTGATGTCAGCGCCGCCAGGTTACGTATTTCGACTTGCGTCGCGAAGTTGTTGGCGTCCAGGTCAATTGGAACAACCGTGGCGGCCGCCAAACTTACCGGAATGGCTCCAGCACCCACGTCGCGAGTTAGTCTGAAATCCGAAGTTGTGATTTGCCGTGAACTAGTCGGACCAAAGTTAACGCGCTCGCTAAAGACGACTCGTATTGCATTGACGAAAGTTGGCCGCGGATCTGGATCGACATCAACAATATCCGCAGTTGGGGCGGTGTTTACGCGAGTCCAAGACTCGGTTGCATCCGCGATGTCGTTGAACCGGTCAACCGAGAATGGCCGGCCAACGTGGTCGACAATCCCAGGAGTATAGGAGAACGAGCCATCTTGATAATTCGAATCGTCAGCGACCAAAAAGCTGGAAACAGTGAGGTCGGTGGCTAATCGGAAGTGATCCTTGTCAATGACTTCAATTCGGTATGTCGAATTAAGTGTTGTATCCGGTCCTCGAGTGGCTCCGCGAATACCAGCAAGGGTAACATACTGTCCGGTAGCCAGTCCGTGATCCTGGGCGAAGATTCGTACTTCTTCGCCAACCGACAGAGTTCCGCCTCTAGGATCGGTTACACCGGTGAGGGTTGCGGTGTGAGGAGCAGCCAAGGTGAAGCGGTAATCGCCTACTCCGTCTGAAACGGAAGTCAAATCTACGGTGTATTGTGATGGTGTAATCTGGCGAACGTTGAGATTGGCTCCCTGGGCCGTAGTCGCGGTGCTTCCTGTCGAGGTCGTATAAGCATTTGGCCCCGTCTCCGAAAGGTTGATCGGAACGTAGCCGTTGCCATCATGTCGATCGATACTAAGAACAAAGTCCGTTATGTCGACACCGGTCACATCCTCAGTGAAATTGATAGTAACCGTTCCAATTGGACCAACTGCGGGATCTGCTGAGACTGGAAGAATTGCGGCTTCCGGAAATGCTGCATCGACTACCAGTTTATACTGACCATCCTCGATAGCTATGCTAGTTAAGTCTAACGTATACTGCTTTGGACCAGTCTGTGTGATGGTAATACCACTAACATCTACCGGGACGCCATCTCGCGTGAGAAAAACGTCGTCAACATCGATGTTTTTGATCGGTTCCGAGAAGTTGACTGTGACAACTCCGGCGGAAGTACCTCGAGGATCCGGATTCACATCAGCCACGTCGGCGACAGGGAAAGATGGTTGAGACGGATCCGGGAAGCTCTCGTCGAGTGTGCGCCACGAACCACCATTGACGTAATGACCATCGACACTAAGTGGCGGCAAGCTCGCTCGACTAACGGGCAACAGATTGACTCGAAGAGTATCAGTATCAATTACCTCAACTTGGAAAATTCCGTTGGCTGAGGGCAACCCATTTACGCCAGTGATTTCAATGATTCTACGATCAGACAATCCGTGATTTGGCGCCGTGATGGTCAGCGAATTCAACGCCGGAGCAGTTGAAGAAACATCTGTTATCACACCGGACAATCGTTTGTTCGGCGTCCAAATGCCCCAGTCCTGAGGATCGAGGCCAAATTGCTCGTAATCCGGGATAAGGTTATCTGGGCCATAGAGCGTGTCACCGAAGAAGTTATCTCCGTTACGAAATTCGTTGGCGGCTCCAGCACCAGAAGTATCGAATCCTTGAGCTATTCGTAGCGTGTTGGGGCCTAGACCTGGAAATTGAAATGGCGCTGCCGGATTGGAGCCTGGATTCAAAGACAGATTCACCGACAGGTAACCATCGCTAGCAACTGGGTCGAAATCCGGCCCGCCTTCCGCCGCGCTATTTGCCAACGTCAAAACTCGTGTTGAACGGTTAACATTAGTAACCTGGTACACGCCGTTTGCCGAATGCGGCTGTCCATTGACGCCGACAAGACCGAAGATTTCCGCTGTCGCACCGTTGCCAAATGGTAACACTCCGTTGAACTGGTTAAACACATCCGTTGACAAGCTCAACTGCAACTCGAATTGACCATTACCGACGCCCACTTTATTAACAGATAAGACCCGATAAACGGCGTCTGACGGTGGGTTCTCGTTCGACGGCACAAAGGTTCGAGGCGGCGGATTAACGTAGGCCCCCGGGAGAGATTCATGGGCGATTCGAGATGTCACCCGGGTTACGTCGCGACGTCTCGTAGCACTAGCAAACGGAAGCGCCCCGTATTCACCTGATGTATTCTTTGATTTGAATATTGGCTCACTATTGGTGTAATACGTGCCGAGATTGCGGACATTCAGACCGTTTCCGGTGTTACCTCGGAAGTCTAGATTTAGTCTTGCCAGCGGATCTGATTGATAACCACCTAGTAGATAGTCGGGCACAGACCCCGGATTGTCCCAGTTTGACGCACTTGTCTGGGGATTTAACGTCGATATAAACGACTCGACGCGGAAGTCGTCACCGAAATTTCCCTCGAAGTCGTTATTAGTCACAGACGCATTTGTGCGGCTGTTGATCACAGTAGTCGTGGTCGCTGGTACGTTATTTGCGAATGCAAGATTAACATTACGAGCGTTACCGTCTATCAGGCCTCCGATTGTTCCTGGCCCCGTGGCGAAACCTTCACCATTAATATATGGAATTACAGAATTGTTCGATTGCCCCCCTGTCGAGCCGATCCAGAAGACGATGCCAGTACCCGGAAGGCCGCTGTTAACGCCGTTCGCACTTATCGTGTTGGTATCGATCTGCATGATGGCGGCCGGCCAACTATCAACAAGACCATTCGGTTGTCGCGATTGCGCGTTTGTGCTTAGCAAGTTTGTATCTTGAAGCTCCGCCGTGCTAACGTAATATAACGCCTCAAGTTGATTGCTTATAATTCTGTTGCGACCGGCTTCAGTGCCGTCTCCGATTTTGTAGTTCGATTGGACGACGTCACGATGACCACCAGACGCGGGGTCGCTCGAACTCCAACTTGTACTACCGTAGTTGATGATATCTATACCGCGTCCACGGTTCTGGCTGATGAAGTTCCCAAGGATTGTCGTCTCGACATGGCCGCGGACTTCGATGCCGTCATTTAAGTTAGAGGTAATCTGGTTATCGCGAAGAGTGGCAAGGATCGCGTCTGTCAGAATTCCGTTGAGTGATACGGCGAGGCCAGTATTTGCATTGAGCGTATTGGCCTTGACCAAGAGTTGCACTGTGCGGTTGGCGTCGCCGCCCGTTTCTGCTTGTCCGTCATAAGTGCCGTTGGCTACGAAGATACCGGTCCCCAGAATGCCTCCACCTAGGGTGTTGTTATTCGGGGTTGCCCCGCCGAGGCCGGTGAAAAGTGCCGAACCTTGAGCAGGGCCGTTATTACTGATTTGATTGTTGACGATTGTGGCGCTTCCGCCGCGCCGGATATCGATTCCGTTGAGGCCGTTAGCGCTAATCGTGTTGCCTCTCGAAACGCCAGAGTCGCTGCCTTCTCTTCCAATCTCCAGGAGGTTGTACGTGCCAAAGCGGCCGATCATCTCTACGCCGCTTCGGAAATTATTGGTGATTGTATTGGCTATCCAAGTTCCGCCGACGTCTCGCTTGTCGGTCGCGACAAGAGTGGTTCCACCATTCGGGTTCCCATTCTCCCGGGTCGTTAGATCGACACCGTCACCCTCATTGAAGAGAATTGTATTATTAGAGAGATCCGCGATGAGTTGGGCATCAGCCTCGGCGCGGAGATTTACGCCGTTGGATGCTGTGTTGTTGGTGCTTGCGGTCTGGCCGTTAAAGTTCGCATGGGCATTGGCGATAATTCGATTTTTGCGAATGTCGACATCGAAAGAATCAAGACTGCCGTTTGCAGCAAATATCTCAAGTCCAGCTCCGTATTGAACCTGATTGCCGGTGGCTGCGAGTTGTTCGGGCTGTGGCTGCAGGGCATTATGAACAATGGAGTTGTTCAGAATCGTGATTGCTCGAAGTTGGTCGGAAGCTGGATTGACCGTTCGAGTGATACCGTCGTCCTCGCGTCGAATGCGTATGCCGTCGTCGTTACTATTGGCGACGACGTTGTTCGCTATGCGGAAGTCTTCGACTGCGGATAGTTCGTCGAAGAACAGATTAATACCGCGTCCGGCATTTCCACCGTTACGAGGTACTAACACTGAACCGGCGAGATGAGCAGCTGCGACGGTATTGCTGTTGGGCACCGCTCGTGCGACGGTCAGCGTATTGTTCTGCTTGGATTGAATTTGTACGACTTCGCCTTCGATTTGGAGCAAGTCGCCCACGGCGAAACTACTTGCATCGCTTACCGAGAAGACGGTCGTCTGAGTCGTGATATTTGCCGACAGTATTGCTGAGCCCCTCGCGCCGATTTTGTTTTGTTCGATATTCGAACGACGGAGGACGTTGGTTGCTTGCTGATTGACGTTGGTGCCAATTAGCTGAATATCGATGCCGTTACCATTTCCGGTGGCGGCAAGAGTCCCCGTAATTGTGTTGTTGCGGATATTGAAGGACGCAGCTGAATTGTCCTGTAATATCAGTCGGATGGCGTCGAGCGAATTCCCAACGAAGGTATTTGCGGCTGCGGTCGAAGTACCGCCGATGTCGAGACTCAGAGCATCGCCGGTCGTCGCAGTGACCGTGGCATTAGTCGCGTGGAAGGCTGGGAATGTGCCAGCGATGCCGCGTTGGACGAGCAGGACGTTCTGAGTGAAGTCGACGGCCTCCACTCGCAGTTGCTCGCCTTCAATTGCCAATGAAAACGGTAAATCGAGGCCTCGAAACACCGACGCGTCTACGACGTTGAGGGGCATGGTAAACGACGACACCGCCGTACCCGACGAATGAGATACCGGAGTAGTGCCATTGATACCCCGTTCGACGGTGATCGAGTGGCCGTCAATCTCAATGATTCGTAGTAGTTCGGCGTCGACTTGGAGAATCTGAAATTCACTAAAGCCGCGCGTGTCCGCCATGAATAGAGTCGTGTCAGCGTCTGAGACAGCGCCCCCAAGTGTTGACTCTGGAGAAAGGCGTGAGATTCCGCCCCGGGCAACGAGCGTATTCGCGGCAGAAGTATCTTTGACACTAATGTCGATTCCGCGGGCTTGGTTTTGGGTAAACTGATTGGTTTCGATTTTCGCAAGGAGGGCTGTATTCGCCGGAAGATTAGCAAAAATGCCGGCTCCGCCGTTGTTGGCGAATGTGTTCCCTGAGATCAGGCTGCGATCGCCTGAAATAGAGCTACTAACGGAGCGTACTCGTTCGCCTTGGGTGTGGGGGAGGATAATTGTGTCATACGCGCCCCGGCTAACCTCAAGCGTATTGCCTGCAATACGCTTGACCAGAACGATCTCGTCCCCAATTCGTATCAACTGTTGAGGCTGGAAAGATCTGCCGTCAATAACGTCGATAACGGTGTCTTGATCGGTAATTGATGCTGAAAGAGTGGTTTCACTGCTCAGAGATTGAAAATCGAATTCGAGCGGCCCGTGATTCGACTGTAGGAAGGAAGTTGTCGCCGTGGCCGCGAATTCAAGTCCATTTCCGACGGTCTGGCGAACTGTGTTTCTCGTGAATGTACCATAGACATTGCTGTCTACTGCGTTAAATGCCACGCCGCCGCCACCTGTATTGACACCGCCAACGATTGTGTTGGAGTCGATTGCAAGATTCGTAACGGTCGAGCGAGTGAGATTAAACTGAAGCCCGTTGATTTGTGGGCGATTCGCCGTGATCTGAGTATTGTTGGTGATTTGGAGGCCATCCGTCGGCGAGTCGGTCAGATCAATTTCGATACTGCTGATGGTCTTATTGTTCTCAATTTCGATGCTGTCGACTTGAGTTGTGGTTAATCCAAGGGTGAGTCCATCATTTCCAGACCTGCCAAGGATGGACGAGTCGGTTACCCGAATGCTACGGACTTTCGTGTGGAGGGTGGCCGTTCCGCCGCTTGTGTATGAGCCAGACTCAGAGAGAATTACGATTTCAGAACCAATAGCGTGATCATTGGCAGTGGTCGCTCGCTGTTCTCGTTGGACGCGGATAGTCGAACCTTTGATGTCGGTTATCAACAAGACTTCGGAGTCGATTTGGATCAGCTCACCAACATTGAATGCCGCAGCATTTGTTGTTTCAAACGAAGTGGCGTCGGCTAGAAGTGACTGCACTAGAGTTCCGGCGGTAGTCAGAACTTGAATGCGAGTTCCGACAGTGTGCGCGGTTGCTGATGTTCCGTTTCGACCTCGGGTTACCGACAATGAATTGTTACTGACACTGGATACCGTCAACTGCTCCGTACCGATTTGGATGCGTTGGCCAGCCTGGAAGATGCGGCCGTCGCTTACATTTACACTGGTGGCGGAAGCTGAAATGGTCTGAGCAAGGGTCACTGCTATGGGCAGTGGTCGGACAAGATCCCCACTAGTGTGGGTCGTGGATGTTGAGCCTAAAGCTCCACGGCTGACGGTGAGAGTGTTGTTAACAACGCTTTGTATCTGGAGTAATTCATCACCGATCTCGACAATTTGCTTCGCGTAGAAGAGACCTCCATTTGCCACGTTGATGGTGGTGGAGGATGCGCCGATTACACCTGTGATTGGGGAACTTGGACCTGTTGCGTCTAGAGCGAGAGTGTTCTCGTCGAGTTCGAGCGTCTGTGTAATCGAGTTTGGAACAATTACTGGGGAGACTGTCGTGCGAGTATTGGCACGGACGATCCCTCCAACGCCTTGAATGTCGAGGGTGGAGTTGTTCTGGATTCCGTGGTCAGCGAGCGTCAGTTCAATCGGCGACGTTGCTGTGCCGCCCACGACATCGAGTTGTCGACCAGTGGATGTGATCGATATCCCGTCTAGCGTCGATCGGGAGATATCAAGTTCGTCAACAGTTGTGTTACGTGTTTGACTGACGAGTCCCAGTTTCAGTTGAGTAGGGATGCTGCTATTTGTGACGGTATTATAGGCGACGGTTGAGTCGTAAACGGTAAGTTTGCCGAGATGCACGTCAGTGAGACTGGATGCGATGCCTCCGCCAGCGCCACTTATTACCGAGACTGACTCGAAAGTGAGGCTGTTAAGATCAACGTTGTTAAGAGTCACGTTAATGCCGAGGCTGGCGGGATCCGCAAGGGCCGCTTCTTTGAAGGCAATCTTATCCAGATCGAGCCCGGAGAGATTTATACTGATACCAGTACCGGCACCGGCAATGGGGTCGTTTGGATCAAGATTGACGATAATCGAATCGTACTCTCCAGAGTCTGATTCGATTGTGCCGTCTCCGTCGATGTCGAGGTTTACATTGTTGATATTAACGACGCCGTTACGAGCATCGACGTACTGTTGGTCAATCACCAAAGCCGTGAGGAGTTCTCGGCTCTCCAACCGCTCGGTCACCTTTGCCGGGGCACTTGAAGCCAACCATGCGGGTCGCCTAAGGCTCGGTCGTCCAGACTTTGATCGACGACGGGTCTTCAACGATTGTCGCAAGGAACGCACCCACGAGGTCAACAACATGGACGTTCTCCCAAACTCAATTTCCGCACGCCGTTGGTCGGCGAGCAACCATGTAGCAAGTCAGTGTAATGCTGAATGAATTATGCAAGCTTGAGGGCTTGTTTTTCAGGCAAGCATTACTACGAATGGACGCGATTCGTCGCTAGTCGACGAGTCGAGAACCGGGCTCCGCCTAGGATCTCACGTCTGTATGTCGGACATCTAGATCAAGAACAACTCAGTAAGCTGCTACGCAGGTGCAGCCGTGATAACACGAGGAGCCTCCGTGACTGATTCTGACAACCAGGCTTCTGTAGGGCGTGAATCTGGCACAGCTTGCGACTTTGATACGCCCCGCATCACCCGGCAAGTCACCAAGGAGATTCGACGCGGCTACGGTCTACGAAGTTCCCCGGTGCTCGGGTGAATCAGTCAGGTGTCAATTTGTGTGGCAGTTTGGAACCAACTCCAGCCCTTACAATGCGACTTTTCGGCTCATTCCGGGCGATCGTACTTTTCACTTCAAGCGGCCATCTCGATCAGGTCGATACCCGATGAATGTCGTTGTTTGGGGTCGTTGCGCCTCGATAACGGTTGTCGGAGTGCTGAGTCAGAATTGGCCATCTTTCGCCGATTCAGACAAATACGAGGGTGAAACATGACGCGTGGCGGTTCCGTCTGTGTGGCGGTTGCGGGCCTCTTGCTGGAGCAACTGACTCCCTTGGGGATGGCGTTTGACCATCCGCAACCAGGTTCCGCTCCCATTTACACAAACAAGACGGGCTTCTGGATTCCGTACCATTATGACGCCCAGGAGATCTCCCGACTTGGTGCGCGGGAAATCCGCCTCTTCACATCCGGAGATCGCGGGACAACATGGCGGCACATCCAAAGTGTTAATCCGTCCGCAGGAAAGTTCGAGTTTCAAGCTCCCGGGGATGGTGAGTATTGGTTCGCGGTAAGAACGCTAGATGGACAGAATGGGCTACATCCTAGCGGTCCGATGACTTCGCCTGGGTTAATCGTGATCGTGGATTCACAGCAGCCAAGACTCAGTGTTGACTTGAAAGAAAAGGAAGGCGGCAAAGTAGAGTTAACCTGGAACGCGGTGGATCCAAGTTTAGCCCCGGAAACTCTTCGTTTAGAATTTACCCAAACGGGACAAGCTGATTGGCAGCCGGTCGGAGTAACGCCTCAAGCATCTGGCCAGACATCATGGACAGTACCTTCCGGAGGGTTAGTGGCCGTTCGCGGCCAAGTCCAAGACAAAGCTGGAAACATTGGGCGATATCAGTTCCAGATCCAGGTCCGTGGCGGAGCGTCAGCCGTTCCGTTCGGAGCACCGGCAGTTCCGCCAGCCGGTCCGGTTGCATCAATAACTCCTGGCGCGCCGTCCCCAACTGGTCCGTTCGGGCTACTGCCGACTCCTCGTAGCTGGGACGCACCTCCTCAGCGGTTTCCATCCGGTTCGTCTCAAGCGGCCAGTCCTTTGAACTTGCCTCAATTCAATTCGCCGAGTGGTGGATTCCAGGCCTCGTCTTTACCGGGACAAGGATTTCCGGGTGACTTTCAATCGCAACAAACTCCGCCGAACTTTCAAGCTGCTTCAGGAGTGCCATATTCGGTGGGCTTTCCAGCCGCTCAACCAGACGTCACGCCGAGATTCACTCCTGTTTCGGAACGAGCTGGTCAGCGCATGGTGAACTCGAAACGGTTTCAATTGAATTATCGAGTCGATGACGTGGGGCCGTCCGGTGTCGGAGCAGTCGAGCTTTATATCACCCAAAATGATGGTCAAAAGTGGTTTCGATACGGAGTCGACGAAGATCGCAGGAGTCCCTTCGAGATCGAAGTTCCCGGCGACGGCATTTACGGATTTATCATTCGTGTCGTGAGTGGTGCGGGGCAAGCTGATCCGCCGCCTCAGGCTGGTCAAAAGCCTGATGTCGTAGTTGTCGTCGACTCGTCCCCACCAGTCGTTCAATTGTTTCCGTTGCGCCAGGGACAAGGACGAGATAGCAACAAGATCTTAATTACCTGGCAAGCGGCAGATCAGTCTCTCGCAGAGTCTCCGATCGCTTTGTCCTATTCATCGGATCCGAGCGGTCCGTGGGAACCTATCGCCGGATGGCAACCGAATACCGGTAGCTATGTCTGGAACGTCGGAGCGAATGTTCCACCGAGATTGTATGTGCGGCTTATCGCCAGGGACGGAGCTGGTAATCTCGCTAAAGTTGACACGCCGCAGCCAGTGCTAGTAGATCTCGCCAAACCATCCGCACGAATTGTGGACGTTGAATCTGCGATGTCTCCCCGAGCGCCTCACTAATGATAATGGACTGACTACGAATCAGTAATTGCTCGGCTTCGCCACAGTTTTTAGGCACGTTGCCAAGTAACGCGGAATCTTCCCCGTGCGGCATCCCACAGAGCTGCCACTGTCGTCGCGTTGAGCATCAAGAACATCAACTGAATTCCAAATAAGGTCGACTTTTGCCCCAGTTTCTGGCAGAACCATCCTGCAAATGCGGAGTAATAGAAGAATATGTGACCAACGAAGAGCCAGAAGTAGAAGTGATCCTGGATGAGTGCCACATGGCTGACAAGACAGATCGCAAGTAACAATGGCGACGCGAGTCTCATAATCTTGTGAGATATGTATTCAAACCAGATTGGATTCTTCCACGGCAGAAGCCATTGCGGATGATGAGCGATGAGTTGCGCCGCTCCGGCAATTGTTCGTCGTTTTCGAGTTGCTTCCTTTTCGAGAGTGTCGGACGGACGGTCCCACGCAATTGCTTTTCGCTCAAAAACACACAGTGCCCCCTGCTCGATCGCTTGCATTGGCACAACGACATCATCCAGGAGTGTGGACTCTGGAATTGGCCGAAAGAGCGTCCTTCGGATCGCGTAAATTGCTCCCGTAGCTCCGGGAACACTGCGGAATCTTCCTTCGGCACGACGAATCAGCTTTTCATATCGCCAATACGCTCCAATGCCCTTGCCTGCTGTTGTTTCATCATCCCTAGATTTCAACACTAGTTCCCCCGAGACAACACCTACTCGCGGGTCGGCAAAATTCGACACCAAGTGTGGTATCGCGTCATGTGACAATAGTTGCCGTGAGTCGCACAGGACAACAATCGGGAAGCGGCAACGGGAAACAAGGTCATTCAATACCGCTGGCTTCCCGCGGCGGGAATCAAAGGAGATCAGCTCGATCTTGGGTTCGCCGATCGCTGAAATAATCGCGGGCGTATTATCGGTTGACCCGTCAGACCCTACAAGAATCTCGCCAATCCAAACTGATTGGGGTGAGGCAATCAGATCTCTCAGTTTCTGTTCAAGATGCACGGCATCATTAAATGACGAAATAACAACTGAAACCCTATCATCTTCACAAGTTGGAAAAGTCGGAAGCTCTTTGATGCGGGCAAGCGGACGCAGTTTTGCCAACCCTCGAATCAGTACGGGGTATCCGATGTAGATGTAGAGGAGACCGGCGAAGCTGAGCCAGAAGATCCACTCGATCACGGGTCAAGTCCTCCCCAGTCTGGTGCGCACGCACTTACCGGCTCGTAGTACTCCGATTTAGCTTTTGGAGTGGCTGCTGTCTCCGTTCGCCATCCGCACACTTCATTGAAGAGATTGCCGAGTTGAGATTTCAATTCACGACGCTCATACTGGTTTACATTCCAAGTTGTCCTGGTTTGACCAAAGTCCGGGTGGCTGGCAGCCAACGCAATATGCTCTGCGATGCTTTCGATATCAGAGGGCGAAAAGATTGCTGCGTAAGGACATTCAGCGAGTAGATCGGTGACTTCGCCGCGAGGGGCGACAGCGAGAATTGGCTTTTGAAGTGCGAGGTATTCGAACGTCTTCGCCGGCATAACGCGTTCCGCCTCAGGCACGTTAGACAATAACAGGCATAAGGAATCTGCGGACTGCATAATTTCGATGGCACGTGAGTGTTCAACATAGTTTTGGCGTACAACGCGGCACGGAAGATTGTCGAGTCGATTGATAACCGCGTCTTGGTCTCCTGTTCGGCGGCCGACGAGTACGAGCTCGATGCGAGCAGCTACTTCAGGGGCTTGTCTACAGATTTGCTGAATCGCTTCGACGATTGGTTCGATCGAGGTTAAGTTCCAAAGAGTACCAACATAAACCAAACGGTATCGCCGGCTATCATTACATCCTGTGGGCGATACCGAGTGTTCCACAGTCGGTATGTCGATCCCATCGAAGCCATTGTAGATATGGTACACCGAAGCAGTGCTCTTGGAAGCTTTTACGACTTTTCGGAGAGCTGTAGCACTTCGTCTAGTGGTGGTAACGATTGCCTTTGCTTGATGCAGAACATGTCGCTGTTGACGTTGCTGAATTCTTTGCGAAATTGCTGACTTCTGTCGATTTTCTTGATATCGGTTGCTGATTCCCCATTCGTCCCGGTAGTCGAGCACTAGTGGCAAACCAGTTGCGCGGCTGAGCTCCGCGCCAACCAAAAACGATGAAAAGGGTGGCGCTGTGACGAAGATGACGTCGTGATGCAATTCTCGAAGTAACCTTTTGCCTTCTCGTACAGCTTGCGGATACCAGAGAACCTGGGCGTCTGGCTGTAAGACTGCATTTCCGACAGCCCGAATAGCTGACTTAATTGAATGCTTAATACCGCGAGGTCTCGTCGATCCCTCTGCGGCGGCCGAAATTGAGTTCTTGAATGAGTAACCGGGTTCAAGGGTTTTTGCTTTTCGGACGACAGTTGATTCTGGTATTTCCGAGAGAAGGGTGTCATCACGCAGCGGAACAGAGGGATTTGAAACTGTCAGGACTGAGCAGTCCCAGCCAAATTCCGGTAGGTACTTAACGAATTTCGCTACTCGTTGGACACCTGCGCCGCCGCTCGGGGGAAAGACATAGGCAACAATTAGAGCTCGGCGGGTCCGCTGTTGAGGTAATGATGAGTTCATATGGCAATTCCCTCTGTCGCAGTCGAGACCGATGACCCTGATGGGGGCATCTTGCAAATGGGGCTATGCAAGAGAGTTACTAACTCGCGAGCAGTCTGATTCCAGGAACGGGGTTGGTACTGTGCCGCTCCGGACTGGTAGACTGGGTCGAGGATGTCGGTGATCGCGGCCCTGAGGCATTCCACGTCATTCGCTGGTACCAGAATTGAGGATGCTGGATCTGCAATTTCAGAGATACTGCCGACGTTTGTTGAAACAAATGGTGTTCCGCACGCTAGTGATTCTCGCAAGACATTCGGGAGCCCTTCCGAGCTGCTTGTAAGGATTGTTGCATCAGCGGCTTGATACCACTTTGGTAAATCGGCTTGCGTGATGGGACCGACAAAATGCACGTTGTCATTTAGGCCAAACGCTCTGACTTGTGATCGGAGTTGCTCTTTTAGTGGCCCTTGTCCAGCGAGATAAAGCTGAGCGTCGGTGATTGTGCCACGCAGATGATGGAAGGCCTCGAGTAAGAGATCAACACGCTTTACGCCCACCATTCGACCTACCCAAAGGTAGGCGGGAACATTTAGCGGGATTCCCAAGATGCTTCTTACTTCTGCTTTGTTTCCAGGTTTGAAGGATGAGTCATCAACTCCCTGGAGTAATGTGTGAACTCGAGAGGGATCAGCACCGAGTCGAATGCACTGCTCTCGGAGTCCATCGCTGACTGTGAGTATCAAATCTGCTTCGTTTAAGACCTTCAACGTCGGCTGTCGCCGCTTATCTGACTTCGGCAGCAGTAATACGTCGGCCCCCCCGATGATTACCGCAGCTTTTGCGCCTACGGATTTCGCGGCTCGAATCGCGCCGTCGCCGTCAGGGTAGGCCCAATAGCTGATAATCCAATCCGGAGTCGCATTCAGAGTCGCTTGAGAAACGGCGTCACGGCAGGACCACCAAAAAAGCGACCGTGGTGAGAACGCAATACTCGAGGTGGATAGAAGAATGTCGGCCATGATGTCGTAGGCTCGTTGGCGACAATAAGTTTTTGACGTTCCGAGTATCTGAATAAGTCCAGCCAAGAACGCGGCGCTATGACTTGTACGTCTGCGTGAGCACAGAGCGACCGGCAGAGTTGCCAGTTAAACGTTCCGCGTGTGGGCGCGGTCGAGTGCGGGTATACGGTGCTCATGAAGAGAATATTCATAACGCGCGAAGGTCTTGTGATTGGGAATAACTTCAGGAGTTTATGGTTGAATTGCAGATGTGGCGGTTAGGAATGTAGTTGCCTCTGGTGGACTAAATCGCGATATAGCTGTTCGTATCTTGCGACCATGTAGGTGATATTGAACTGATCTTCGACTCGCTGGCGGCCGAGAGTTCCGTACAAATTCCAGAGAGTCGGATCCGCAAGCATATCGCACATGGCCGCTGCGAGAGTCTCCGGGGACTTGCTGGGTACGAGCCTCCCCGTTTGTCCGTCTAGAATGATTTCGGGATTTCCGCCAACGTCAGTTGCAACAATTGGTAGCCCCACTGCCATCGCCTCAAGCAGTGTCAGCGAGATTCCTTCACTGCGAGATGACGACACAAAAAAGCCTGCACTCGAAAGCAGACTTGGGACATCGTGCCGTTCTCCAAGGAATTCAACATGGCTACCGAGAGCGAGCTGCTCACGTAGTGAGTGGAGTCGTTCGCGTTCGGGACCGTCGCCGATGAGCTTCAAGCGGAAGTCCGGGTGGCTCTTAATAACTAAGGAGGTGGCTCGGAGGAGTGTCTCGATGTCTTTCTCGGGTGAGAGTCTCGCGACACTTATACCGATCGGGTTCTGTTGGGGGCCAGTAAACGCGAATCGCTTCAGGTCGATGCCATTCCAGATTGCTTGCATACGACGGCGTGAGATCGGGTCATCTCGTCGGCAGAGTTCCGTGGCATCCTCCGAGACTCCGATGATTTGGTCGGTGAGCAAGTTGGCGATACGGAATTGCATGCGGGCTTTCCAACTGGAACCGCATCCTCTTCCATGTTGGGTATTTACTACGACCGGCACTCCAGCCCATTTCGCTGCGACTGCGGCATAGAAGTGAGCGAGTGTGTTGTGACTGTGGATAACATCAAAACTGCCGTCTTTTAACAGCGATGTGAGCGATGTCAGGCGCCCCCATTTCGATTGGCGACTGGATGTCTTAATAACACTGACTGGCCATCCGAGTTCTTCGAGGTCGCGCGCGGGTTGGCCAACTTGATCTAGTGTGACGAAGTGCAATTGAAAATCTCGCGAGTCGCAATGGCGGCCTATTTCAACGAGTAGACGTTCAAGTCCCCCGGTCAGCAGGGTCATGCTGATATGGCAGACGCGCAGCGGTTGACGTTGATCAACACGCGGCGAGGCCGAATCTGCAGAGTTGTGGATATGAATTTGTTGTAACGTCATTGTGAACGCTAACCCGAGCAGTGGTTTGGGTTGGCATTGGTACTCGGCTGCGAGGCCGGGTCCTCAATCAACGTGGACAGCTTGTGTCCGCGTAATGCCACCAATGTGACTCTAGGTTGTGATTAGCGTCGTTACCTTAAACGCTTGGCGCTGGTGAGCGATTCGTCGTCGTTTTTCCTGCTTCGGCAAGTTGTGCCGATTACACTCAATGTGCGAATTAGAGCGAAGAAAGCTGTCTTACCGATTTCGTGATGGGATGCATTTCACCGCTCTTTCACCGTCGGTGTGTGACACTGTGGCTCTGATTTATTCCATCAAGTGCGCTGTTCCCGGCTTGGTAAAGGAACGGTCCACTGATTGTCTCTGACAACTACTCTAATACGGAGTTGGTATGCGAAACCGATCGTTCAGAATCTCGCGACGGACGTTTCTGGTTGCGGGAAGCGCGTTCGTGGCGTGTCCGTATTCCTGCACTGCCACTGATGATGGGCACGGTCTTGTGCGGAGTATTGAGAAAGTCACACTCAAACGTGGTCGGACCGGAAAAGATGAAACGTGGTTTCATCCGCGTGCCTGTATGGTTCCGGGAGCTAATGGCCCCATGAGTCTGATGACTTTGCAAACGATTGGCGGCTCAGATTATTTCGGCCCAGTTCACTACATGACGAGTATTGATATGGGACGCACATGGTCGGTGCCATCGGAGATTCCTTCCCTTGGCCGAGTTCGGCGGGATGACGGCTGGGATGAATGTGTATGCGACATCGTTCCTGAGTTTCATCAGCCGACCAACAGCGTGCTCGCGATGGGACACAGTGTTTGTTATCGGGGGACGAAGTTTGAACCAGCTCAACCGCCGAGGTGGCCCGTTTATTCTGTATGGAAAAATGGGGCTTGGGGGATCCGTCGAAAGCTGGCGTGGGATGATCCTCGCGGGGCGTTTATCTATACGAATAATTGTGGTCAACGCGTGGCTTTGCCGAACGGAGATATTACGTTTGTGATGTCTTTTGGTTCGAAGAACGCGAGTCGTTCAGCAGCCGGCGTGCATTGCTCGTTTGATGGAAGCGTCCTGGCGATCAAAGCGGTCGGCAAGGAGATGAAGCATGCTGCAGGTCGTGGTCTGTTGGAACCGTCTCTGGTGCGTTGGAGAGATCGTTTTTTTGTGACTCTGCGAGCTGAGGACAATCGCGGGTATGTCGCTACGAGTGACGACGGGCTTGATTTTTCGGACAAGCAGCCGTTGAGTTGGGAAGACGGCGAGCCGCTAATGATGTCGTCGACTCAACAGCACTGGCTTCCGCACTCGGAGGCGTTGTTTCTGGTCTACACTCGCAGAGATAGTAGCAATATCAACGTAATGCGTTGGCGCATGCCAATCTATATGGCCCAAGTGAATCCAAACACGCTTCGGCTCGTGCGAGAAACCGAGCGAGTGGTCCTTCCGCTCGTGGGCGATGGCGTGAACGCTCCGGACGATGTCCCATTCAGTGGCAACTTCCACATTACTAACGTGACCCAAGATGAGTCATGGGTCACGGATGGAGAAATGCTGCCGAAGCACGGTTACAAAGGCGACCTTATCCTTGCGCGGATTCAATGGGCACGGCCGAATCAGTTAGTTCGTTAGCCGTCAGCAAGGATTGGTATCAAGGTGCATTTCTAAATCGAGTGCTCACGCGAGTGGCTTCGACTTAGGAATCAAGCTGTGCGAGTTACTCGGCGACTAACCGGTGATTTCCTCAACGAGCTTTTGCCATTGGGTGCCCAGTTCCGAGTCAATGCGATTCACTTCTTTGAGTTGCTGCTTCAGCTCTTCCTCGCGACCGAGTTTTTGCAAAGTACCGAGCAACAGAACGTGGCTGTTCCAGTCTCGAGGCTGCAGCTTGATTGCAGTTTTGAGGTCGGCATAGGCGCTATCGAGCGAGCCGGCTTTGAATTCGGCTTTGCCTCTCCAGAAGTAACCAGCTGCTAGCTTCGGATGAATCTCCATGTAGCGGCTGAAGGCGTCTGAGGCGGCTGTGTAATTGCCGAGTTCCAGTTGTTGCTTGCCTTCACGATAGGCCAAGCCCGATTGGATGGGATCCTTTGCCAAGAGCCCGGATGTCAGGAGAGCTACTGCGAACATTCCGCCAAATAGAGCCAGCGGTGACCGCGCTTGCTCGTCATTGGCGACTCGTTTCGAGCGACGCAGTCCTTCTCGCGCGAGGACGGTGAGGAGCAGCAAGACGCCACTAAGTCCGACTGCCATCCCCGTCGCGCGAGGTGCGAGTCCCCATTGTTCGTGCAACGCGATGACTCCGAGCAATGTGACGAGTGCAGCACTGCCGGCTCCTGCGATCATTGAGGCATCGGTCTTCAATTTCGTGCGGTAGTAGGACCAAAAAGTTCCATTGGGCTGTGTCATCGAAAGTGTCCTTAGCCTGCGGCAGGGGTCTTAAACCAAACAGAGGCGTCAGACTAAATGGCGATTAGACCGAGAGGATCTGCCTCCTTGGACATTTCGTTAATTACCCCCACCAGTTGGTGACGGTCGAATCTATTCGGCGCGAGTCTCATGAATGGCAGCCACACATTGAGTCTTGTTCGTCCTGAGCAATTAAAAAGCAAACCGAAGGTACTCGGCTGAGCTGAACTCGTTCGCACGAGCAGAGTCAGCATGAGTACCTGCGGTTTGGTAGGTCGCAGTTTGAATTAAGACTTACGGCAACTTTGTTGAACCCATAAGGAATCGGTCGCATTCGCGAGCTGCTTGGCGGCCTTCATTGATGGCCCATACGACCAAGCTTTGGCCACGTCGGCAGTCGCCAGCCGCGAACAGTTTGGGGATGTTCGTCGCGTATTGGCCGTATTCGGCTTTGAAGTTCGATCGAGGATCGGTTTCGAGCCCTAACTCCTGAGCGATGACTTGCTCGGGTCCACTAAAGCCGAGAGCGAACAGCACGAGATCACACGGCCAAACTTGCTCAGAGCCGGGAACCACAGAGAACGGTGCTCCATTCTCGCCCTTCTTGCTCCAGTCAACGCGGACAGACTTCAACGCTTTGACGTTGCCGTTTTCGTCGCCGATGAACTCACTTGTCTGAATCGAGAATTCGCGCGGGTCGTTCGTGAAGGCTTTGTTAGGAACTTTTTCGTAGTCGAACTTTGCCGCTGCTTCTTCGTGGCCGTAGTCCACTCGGAAGACCTTCCGCCATTCGGGCCACGGGTTGTTGGCAGCTCGTTCCAACGGCGGCTTCGGAACGATTTCAAACGTGACCAAGCTCTTGCAGCCATGTCGCAGCGACGTGCCGATGCAGTCGGTTCCGGTATCACCACCACCGATCACGATCACGTTTTTATCTTTGGCACTGATGTAGTTGCCATCGGCATGCTTCGAGTCCAACAAGCTCTTGGTGTTCTTAGTGAGGAACTCCATCGCCATGTGGATGCCGCCCAGATTGCGGCCAGGGGTCTTGGCGAAGAAGTCATTGGGCTTCGTCGCTCCGACACACAAGACGACCGCATCGAAGTCGCTCATGAGCTTCTTCGCAGGCAGTGTTTTGCCGATCTCTGTGCTTGTAACGAATTTTACACCTTCGGCGATGAGCAGGTTGACTCGACGTTGCACAACTTCTTGCTTGTCGAGCTTCATGTTGGGGATGCCGTACATGAGCAATCCACCAACGCGGTCAGCTCGTTCGTAAACGGTCACGTCGTGACCTGCCGAATTGAGTTGAGCGGCGCAGGCCAGGCCCGATGGGCCAGAGCCAACCACGGCGACCTTCTTGCCGGTTCTCGACTTTGGTGGATTGGGAGTGACCCAGTCATGCTCCCAACCATGATCGATGATCGAGCACTCGATGTTCTTGATCGTGACTGGCGGCTCATGAATGCCGCAGCAGCAAGCGCCTTCGCATGGAGCTGGGCAAACTCGGCCAGTGAACTCCGGGAAGTTGTTCGTCAAATGCAGGCGATCCAGGGCTTCTCGCCAACGTCCGCGATAGACGAGGTCATTCCATTCGGGGATCAAGTTGTTGACAGGGCAACCCGAAGCCATGCCCTTCAGAAGACCACCGGTATGGCAAAACGGAATACCACAATCCATGCAGCGAGAGCCCTGCTTCTTGAGAGCTTCTTCCGACATGTGTTCGTGGAACTCGTTCCAGTCCAACAAACGGACGAGTGGCTGGCGATCCGAAGGAACTTCCCGAGCCACCGTCATGAAACCCCGAGGGTCTCCCATCGCTATCTCACTTTCTCAATCGTTATTCGTGTTCTCTTGAAGAGCTATGGTTGACGGAGTGCTTTGTCGAGCCGGAACACTCCCAGATTTGTCCGCTTCTGCTCCCCAGACTTGCATCCTCATGCGGAAGGGTCGGCAACTCCTAGTGCACCGCTTGGACGACAACACCTTGCTGAATGGCTCGCTTGTAATCCGTTGAGGACTCAGCAGACATCGCCGAGCTGAAAGAACTCATTCAGAAGCACTCGATCTATACCGGTTCGACGATCGCCAAGCAGATCCTCGACAACTGGGAT
>OMIV01000283.1 GCA_900299185.1 Planctomycetaceae bacterium | reverse complement strand
GCTCGGAGATGTGTATAAGAGACAGGTGAAGCACTGCTACGACTGCCACTCCGAGAAAGCAGCGAAGACCAACAAGCTCAAAGGCGGCTTACTGGTCGACACCAAGGCGGGACTTCTGACCGGCGGCGACAGCGGGCCGGGAGTCGTCCCCGGAAAGCCGGGGGAAAGTTCGCTGATTGCGGCGCTGAAGTACGAGTCATTTGAGATGCCGCCGAAGGGCAAACTCTCCCCCGAAGTCATTCGCGACTTCGAACATTGGATCGAACAAGGAGCGCTCGATCCGCGCGTCGTTGAAGCGACCTCTGCTCCATTGAAGAAGTCGATTGATATCGAAGCGGGCAAGCAGTTCTGGGCCTACAAGCAACCGCAAGTGCTGGGACTGCCCAAAGTCCAAGCGACTTCATGGCCAAGCAACGACATCGATCACTTCGTGCTTAGCAAGATCGAAGGTGCGAAGCTCAAGCCAACTGCCGATGCAAATGCCGTCGTGCTCGTCCGCCGAGCCTACTTTGATCTGTGGGGCCTGCCGCCCACTCCTGAGCAAATCGATGAGTTCTTAACGGACTGCGGCGATCGCTCAGCCACAGCGGTGACGGCGGCTTATGAAAGACTCGTCGATAAGCTGCTCGCTTCGCATCACTTCGGCGAACGCTGGGGACGACATTGGCTCGATGTCGCGCGGTACGCGGAATCGCTCACGTTGCGAGGCTTCGTTTTGAAGGATGCCTGGCGTTATCGAGACTATGTGATCGACGCCGTCAATCACGACATGCCTTACGACCAATTCATGCGCGAGCAAATCGCCGGTGACTTGCTGGTCGAATCAGAAGACTCGCTCGACGTGAAACGCCGCAAGATGACAGCCACCTCGTTGCTGGCTATCGGCAACACGAACCTCGAAGAGCAAGACAAAAAGACGCTCGTGATGGACGTCATCGACGAGCAGCTTGAGACGGTCTGCAAAGCGTTCTTGGCTCAGACGATTGGGTGTGCTCGTTGCCACGATCACAAGTTCGATCCCATCCCGACCAAGGACTACTACGCGCTGGCCGGCATCTTCAAGAACTGCAAGACGCTCGAACATTCGAACGTCTCGAAATGGATGGAAGTGCCACTTCCGATGACTGCCGAACAAGAGGCCGCCATCAAGCAACATGACGACCAAGTTTCCGAGATGAAGAAGGAGATTGAGCAACTCAAGAAGCTCATGAAGGGCGGCGACAAGCAAGCCACGAAGGCAACAAGAGAATCAAAGCGAGGCAGCGTCGCTGTAGCCAATCTTCCAGGCATCGTGATCGACGATACGCAAGCCAAGAAAGTCGGCGAATGGGCGACCTCGAACTTCACAAAGCCCTACATCGCAGATGGCTACTCGCATGATGCCAACAAGGAAAAGGGAGCTAAGACACTGACGTTCGATCCCGACTTGCCGAAGACCGGTAAGTACGAAGTCTGGCTTGCGTACTCTGGTGACCCCAGTCGCTCGGAACGAGTGCCGGTCACCGTCTTCAGTGGCGATGGAGAGAAGACGATCTACATCGATCAAACCGAAGATCCGCCGATCGACGAACTCTTCATTTCGCTCGGCCAATACAAGTTCGAAGTCGGTGGCCAGAGCTTCGTGCTGATCTCGAACGAAGACACAAAGGGTTATGTGACAGCCGATGCTGTCGCTTTTATTCCAGTCGAAATGCTGCCTTCTTTGGAGAAGAACCGAGCCGACGCGGCATTGGCCAAGAAAGACCCAGCCCCGATGCAGGTCGATCCCGCCAAGATGCAAGAGCGCATGAAGAAGCTCGAAGATGACCTCAAGACCGTTGAGAAGGCGGGACCGAAACGCGAGACGGTGATCTCCGTTGTCGAACTGCCAAAGATCGAGAACGAGCGAGTTCACATTCGAGGCAACGTGCAGACGCTCAGTGAAACGGTGCCGCGTGGCTTCCTGCAAGTGGCCACTTACGGCCAGCCAGAACTACCCGGTGAGAAGCAAAGTGGTCGTCGCGAATTGGCCAATTGGCTCGCCATTCGCGACAACCCCCTGCCCGCTCGCGTGATGGCTAATCGAGTTTGGCACTGGCTCTTTGGAGCTGGCCTCGTTCGCACGACGGATAACTTTGGCACCACCGGAGAAGTGCCGTCGCATCCTGAATTGCTGGACTACCTGGCCACTCGCTTTGTGAACGAAGGCTGGTCGGTCAAGAAGCTTGTTCGAGAGATTGTCCTGTCTCGAACCTATCGCCAATCGAGCGACGCTAGCCCCGAACAACTCACCGCCGACCCAGAGAACCGATTGCTCTCGCACATGAATCGTCGGCGTCTGGATGCTGAATGCTTGCGAGATGCCATGCTGCTGGTGAGCGGTCATCTGCAAACGGAAGCTGGCGGTCCGTCCTTCGACACAACGCTCAGTTCAGACTTCGGCTTCAGTCATAAGGACGCGCGCCGCAGCGTTTACTCGCCAGCATTTCGCAATGCGCGACTGGAGCTGATCGAAGTCTTCGATGCCGCTGACCCCAGTAGCGTGACCGGCAAACGCAATGTGAGCACCGTTGCTCCTCAAGCGTTGTTCTTGATGAACCACCCGTTCGTGCTAGATGAGTCCAAGCAAGCGGCCAAACGCCTGCTGGAAGTTCCCAATCAAAGCGATGAAGCCCGTGTGATGACGGCCTATCGTCGGACCTTGGGACGAGCACCAACCACTGCCGAGTTAGAGATCGCCTTGCGGTTCATTCGCGAGCGTTCGTCAGATCCTCAATCAGCCTTCACCGCCTTGATGCAAAGTCTGTTGGCGACGATCGACTTCCGATACGTGAAATGATTCTGCCATCAACGAGCCAACCCGACAGACTCGTGTGATCGCCAATGCCAAGTCGATGACGTGCTCCAGTTCCCGCGTGACCAACTTGATCCCAGGAGACCTGACTATGGATCGTCGCGAGTTCTTGTTGTCGACTGGTGCCAGCGCTGCGGCGCTGGGAATTCTCTCGAATGAGCCCGTCGCCAAAGCTGCAGCGAGCGAACGCATTCGAGTCGGGATGGTCGGCGCTGCTGGTCGCGCGGCCTCGTTAAATGCCACGTTTGCTTCCAACCCTAACTGCGAAATCGTCGCGATTGCCGAGATCGATCCCAGTCGGCTGCCTCGCACGTTGGAAGATGTCACGAAGCGGCAAGGCAAGGCGCCGCGCACCGAAGTCGATTTCCGCAAGCTCATCGATGACAAGTCGATCGATGCGCTTGTTGTTGGCACTCCCGACCATTGGCACGCGATCCCAACCATCATGGCGTGCATGGCTGGCAAAGACGTGTATGTCGAGAAACCCGACAGCCACAACATTGTCGAAGGCCAGCGAATGGTCGCGGCCATGAAGAAGTACAAGCGCGTTGTGCAGATGGGTTCGCAACATCGCTCGACGCAGCGACTGCAATCGGCCATCGAGTTCGTAAAGACCGGAGCGTTGGGACGCTGCATGGTGGCCAAGGCTTGGGAGAGTTCCAAACAAGGTTCCATCGGTCGCCCCGCCGACAGCGATCCTCCAGCCAATGTCGACTACGACTTTTGGTTGGGCTCGGCTCCCAAGCGGCCCTTCAACATTCGTCGTTTCCACGGACACTGGCGTTGGTTCTACGACTATGGCACTGGGGATCTGGGCAATGACGGAGTGCATCGACTCGACATGGCTGTCGCACTGCTGAGCGCCGCTTGCGAAGTTCAAAAGGACGAACCGCTGCGACTGCCCATCAAGATCAACACGGTCGGCGGCAAGTGGTACTTCGACGACATGCAAGAATTCCCGGATACGCTCCAGGTGTCCTACGAGTACTCCGGCAAGACGCCCAAGATCCTGACTTATGAGATGCGGATCTGGGCTCCGTACAACATGGAAGGTGAGTCTGAGGGCTCGGCCCTCTACGGCGACAAGGGCTACATCATCGTCGGCAACAGCAGTTGGCGAGCCTATGGCGAACGCGGCAAAGTGCTCGCGGAAGCCAAAGGCGACAGCTCGGAAGTCCCTCACGTTCAAGATTTCTTGGACTGCATCAAGACTCGCAAGAAGCCTTTTTGTGACCTCGAAACGGTCGGCCACCCAGCGTCAGTGCTGTGCCATACCGGCAACATCTCGGCTCGACTTGGTCGACAGCTCATTCTCGATCCGACCACGGAAATGTTCATCGGCGACGAAGCCGCTAACGCATTGAGGACGCGGCCCGAGTACCGCAAGCCGTGGACGCTCCCCGAAGTTTGAACATTCTTTTCACGACAATGTCGAACGCCCGGAAGTCATTTGAGAAGCTCGCTTCTATCATGACTGCCGGGCGTTCGTGTTTTCAGGACAAGCAGCCAACCAAGTCACATTCGGCAGGAAAAAGACGTCACTCACCTCTAATGCTTCGCCGAAAAAGTCGGGTTGTGCCGGACCGTCTCACAGGTCACTCACGCCCTCGTAGCGATGACCCTGCAGTTGCTGTCCGACGCCATTTTCAGTCGCTAACTTCCGCCGCCATTTCGGTTCCCCGCGAGTCCCTTACCCGTTTGTGATGCAATGAAGATCAAGAAACTGCTGGTTGCGAATCGCTCTGAAATTGCCATTCGAGTTCTCCGCTCCGCCTACGAACTGGGCATTCGCACTGTTGCGATCTATGCCCATGAAGATCGCTTCGCACTGCATCGCTTCAAGGCCGACGAAGCCTACGAAGTCGGGAAGCATGGCGAGCCAATCAAGTCGTACCTTGATATCGCCTCCATCATCGCCGTCGCCAAGAAGGCCGAGGTCGACGCGATTCACCCCGGCTATGGCTTCCTCTCGGAGAACCCGGCATTCGCTCAGGCTTGTAAGGACGCGGGCATCACCTTCGTCGGGCCGAGCGTCGAGATCCTGCACAAGCTCGGAGATAAGACCGAGGCACGCGAGATTGCTCATCAAGCCAAAGTGCCGATCCTCGGCGGTTCGTCGGGAGCGATTAAGGACGTCAACGACGGCATCGCGACGGCCAAGCAACTCGGGTTTCCAGTCATCCTCAAGGCGGCCCATGGCGGCGGCGGTCGTGGCATGCGCGTTGTGAAGACTGAGGCCGAGTTCGCTCCCAACTTTGAGCAAGCTCAGCGCGAATCGCTCTCAGCGTTCGGTAGCCCGGATATCTTCGTTGAGAAGTTCATTTCGAGAGCTCGGCACATCGAAGTGCAGTTGCTCGGCGACTTACATGGCAACCTCGTGCATCTCTTTGAGCGCGACTGTTCAGTGCAGCGACGGCATCAGAAGGTTGTCGAAATTGCGCCGGCTCCGAACCTCGATAGCAAGGTCCGCGATGCGCTGTGCGATGCGGCGATCAAGATCGATAAGCAAGTCGGATACTCGCACGCGGGCACCGTCGAGTTTCTCGTCGATGCCGACACCAATCAGTACTACTTCATCGAGGTCAACCCGCGCATTCAGGTCGAGCATACCGTCACCGAAGAAGTGACCGGTATCGACATCGTCAAAGCTCAGATTCTCGTGTCGCAGGGCGAGTTGCTGAGCAACCCCGAGATCGGGCTCGACTCGCAAGCCAATATCAAGACAACGGGGTTCGCGGTCCAATGTCGAGTCACGACTGAAGACCCGACCAACAACTTTCTGCCCGACTATGGCCGCATCACGCACTATCGCTCGGCGAGTGGCATGGGAGTGCGGCTGGATGCCGGTTCGGCGTTCTCGGGCGCGGTCGTCTATCCGTTTTATGACTCACTGCTCGTAAAGGTTTCAGCGCGCGGTCGACGTTGGATTGATGCTGTTCGTCGCATGGAGCGCTGCCTTGCCGAGTTCCGAGTGCGCGGCGTCAAAACGAACATTCCGTTCTTACTCAAGCTGTTGAAGCATCAAACGTTTGTGAGTGGCGATTGCACAACGCGCTTCATCGACGAGAACCCCGAACTCACCAAAATCGCCCCACGTCAGAATCGTGCTCAGAAGCTGCTGTCGTTCATCGGCGATGTGATTGTGAATGGCAATCCGTTGGTCGCCGGTCGACCTGAAGCGACGCGCCGCACGCCAGCACCGATCCCCGCTTACGACACCTCGGCGCCGAGACCAGAAGGCACGCGTGATCTGCTCTTGAAGCTCGGGCCGAAGAAGTTCGCCGACTGGGTGCGCGACCAAAAGCGGTTGCTCATCACCGACACGACAATGCGTGATGCGCATCAATCGCTGCTCGCGACCCGCATGCGCACGAAGGACATCACCAACATTTGCGAAGCGTACTCGCGACTGACGCCGCAGATGTTCTCGCTCGAAAACTGGGGCGGCGCGACCTTCGATACGTCGATGCGGTTCCTTAAAGAGTGCCCGTGGGATCGGCTCGCCAAGATGCGTGAGAAGGCTCCGAACATCCTCTTCCAAATGCTGCTGCGAGCTTCGAACGCAGTCGGCTACACGAACTATCCCGACAACGTCGTGCGCGAGTTCGTGAAGGAAGCAGTCAGCGCGGGCATGGACGTCTTCCGCATTTTCGATGCCCTCAACTGGGTGCCGAACATGCGCGTCGCGATGGAGTCTGTGCTCGAAACCGGCGGCATCTGCGAACCGGCCATCTGCTACACCGGCGACATCCTCAATCCCAATCGCCCGAAGTACGACCTCAAGTACTACGTCCAGTTGGCGAAGGAACTGGAGAAGATGGGAGCGCACATCCTCGCCATCAAAGACATGGCCGGATTGCTCAAGCCCGCTGCTGCGCGAACTCTGGTCAAAGCGTTGAAGGAAGAGATCGGCATCCCGATCCACTTCCACACGCACGACACAGCCGGCATTCAAGCGTCGTCGATCCTCGCAGCAGCGGAAGTCGGGCTCGATATCGCCGACGCCGCGATGGCTCCGTTCTCCGGCGGTACGTCGCAGGTCAACCTCAACACATTGAGCGAGGCACTCCGCTTCACTGACCGACCGACGGGACTGGAGTCCGAGCATCTCGATTCGCTCTCCGATTACTGGATGGCGACGCGCGAATTCTACACGCCGTTTGAAAGCCTCGTGCTGCCCGGTACGGCGGACCTCTACAACCATGAAATGCCCGGCGGCCAATACACGAACTTGTATGAGCAAGCTCGCGCGTTGGGCCTCGCTCACAAGTGGCGTGAGATCTGTCACGCATACGCCGAGGTCAACAAGATGTTCGGCGACATCGTGAAGGTCACGCCGACATCGAAGTCGGTCGGCGACATGGCGCTCTTCATGGTCGCGAACGAAGTCAGCGCGAACGACGTGCTCAACGGCGAGCGTGAGTACTCCTATCCCGCGTCAGTCGTGGATCTCATTGGCGGAGCAATGGGGCACCCACCTGGTGGGTTCCCCGAGAAGGTCAAGCAGCGGATCCTCAAAGGCAAACCAAGCTTCGAAGGCCGTCCCGGCGACACTCTGCCGCCAGCCGACTTCGAAGCCGAGAAGGTCAAGCTGAAGAAGCTGTTGAATCGCGAGCCCACTCAGCAAGAAGCGCTGACCTCGATCCTCTACCCGCGCGTGTATGAAGACTATGCCAAGCACGCGCTCGCCCACTCGGACACCAGCGAACTGCCGACTCATGTCTTCTTCTATGGCATGCAAGCCGGTGAAGAGATCGCGGTCTCCATCGAAGAGGGCAAGACGCTCATCATCAAGTACCTGACCAAGGGCATTCCGCATCCAGATGGTCGCCGCTCGGTCTTCTTTGAACTCAACGGTCAACCGCGAGACGTCTTGATTCTCGACAAAGCCGAAGAGCCTAAGACTCCGCGCAACCAAAAGGCTGACCAAGGTAATCCAAAGCACATCGCGGCCCAGATGCCGGGCATGGTGGTCAACGTCGCCGTGAATGCCGGAGCCAAGGTCACCAAAGGCCAAAAACTACTGGTGCTCGAAGCGATGAAAATGGAAACGACCGTGACGGCCGATCGCGACGGCACCATCGCCGAAGTACTCGTGAAAGCCGGAAGCCAAGTCGAAACCGGAGACCTCGTCGCCACGTTCGAGTAAGTAGCTTGGGATTCCATCCTGAGCTACGGGTTTAGCACCAAGACCAACGCGTCTACGTTTGCGAAGACTGTGTCGAGGCGATCGCGATTAATGGTGTCGATCACGTGACGAGGATTGGTGTCGGGGAGATCCATGCTTTCGATGCGATCGGCTCCGGCTCCACCGTCGAACGTGTCAGTCCCGGCTCCGCCTTGAAGGGTATCGTCGCCGTCGTTGCCTTGCATGACCGTGCCGTTCGGGCCTGCGATCAGCACGTCGTTGCCCGCGCCTCCGATCAAGGTGGCAGCCTTTGTCCAACTCGACGCATCCATTCGGTCGGCATTGGATGTGCCTGTCAACTTGACGGCTTCGATGTTGAAGAGCCGAGCTGCCGAATCTGCAGCGAAGCCCAGCCATGTGTCGGTGAGAGTTAGGGCGACTGGCGACCTGGCATGGTAAATGATTGGATTGTGAATCGCTTTGATGAAGTCCGTGCCGTTGCCGCCGTTTAAGATGTCACGCTGACCGAGGCGGCTTACGAACATCGTGTCGTCGCCGTCTTGTCCGAGCAGCCAATCAGAGGCGCCCCAACTTGTTGTTGATCCGGCAATCAGCTCGTCGTTGCCCGCTCCACCGAGGAGCTTGTCACCGCCTTCGCCACCATCGAGCGAATCATTGCCTTCACTACCAATGAGTGTGTCGTTGCCATTCTCTCCATGGAGTGTGTCGTCGCCACTACCGCCGCTGATCCAATCGTCGCCACTGCCGCCTTCGAGGATATCGCGGCCACTGCCGCCACAAAGTCGATTCTTGCCAGCGTTTCCCCGCAGTATGTCATCTCCCGCGCCTCCAAAGAGGGACGAGTTCCATCCGAGTGCAACCAGCAGATCGTTGCCGGGGCCTCCATCGACCATGCCACTACTGGTGATCGAGTCGTCGCCGCGACCGCCATTGATCGTCGCATACTCGTCCGGACGATTGGTGATGACGTCGCCAAACTCCGAGCCGATGACGTTTCGAGATTCAGAGATCTCAATCGACTGCAGGCAGTTGAATGCCGCGTGTGTGATGCCCGAGAGGTCCACGTTTCTGATCTCGCTGAGGACAACCTTGCGAAGCTTATGAGACAGAATGCGAAAGTCCGTCATCAAACGATCGTTGATCTCAACTTGAACATAACCCGCGACGTCAGTGATGCGCAGGTGATCGACACCTCGCAGGCAAATCTCATTCAGCGTTGAAGAGAGGACGCTTTGGTCGACTCCCACATCAACGATGTTCTCGCCATTGGACAGAGTCCAACTGCCATCATCTCCGGCCTGCGCGGACCACGCTGGGTTCAGAAGAAGCACGTTACCGAAGTACTTCGGGCCAAACGAGTAATAGGTCGCCCAACCTCTAATCGTGTCATGCCCGGTTTCGTTGGTGAGATCAAAGAGGCAACCTATGCCAGTGATTGAGTCATTGCCGGCACCTCCGAAAACGGAATCGCACCCCCGAGCAGAGATCGTGTCGTCACCGGCACCGCCATAGATCGTTGTGCCATCAGACCCGTGAAGATTGTCTGCCAACTCACTCCCCAAGATGAGATTGGCGCCCGAAGTGGTGGCGTAGACGCGAGACAGATTCGGAAAATCAGACCGATTGAGATGTGACAGGTCGCAGACAAGCCCATTCGCATCGTTCCACTGCGAAACGCTGATTTCTCGCAGCGAATCAGCCGGCGTATCAAAAACATGATCGCGAACTCCGTCGAACGCGACGCTGAGCATGTCGTCGACGCGCGACAGTCCGACAGAGTGACTCGACCGAATGAGGACATACGACGCGCGCGGTGACAACACCGTCGTGGAGTTCGGAAAGGTGACGGTGCGATTGTCGCGCACGATTTGCCAAGAGTCCGGTCCCCATTCGTCCAATCTGTCCGCTGAGGTAATGCTCCAAGTGTTGTCGACTCTCAGAATTCCAGAACCCGAAAGGACACGATCGTTGCCCGTTTCGGCCTCCCAGTCCCAGCGCGTATTTTGTGATAAGTCCGTCAGCCAATCGGCTCCGTTGCCGCCGCTCACGGTGACCGCACCCACGCAGCGGACGTCAAGGTAGTCATCACCGTCACCTCCGAAGACGCGAACTGGCATGTCGTTCTGACTACTGACTAAGAGCGTGTCTGCGGCAGCTGTCCCCTGAATGGCGAGCGACTGCACATCGTTCAGAGGCAGTCGAACTTGATACTGCAAGCACTCCGCAACGATCGCGTCTGATGACACAGTGACTCGCAGATACGGCCAATGCTGCGGTTGCACCAACGTTGCGTGCCCGGCAGCGTCGACTGTGTAGGACTGACGCAGTTCGGCTTCACCGTTCCATAACTCGGAAAGCGTTTTTTGGGGATAGCGTCGATCAAGTAACTCTTCTGTGCATGGCAGATCATAGAGCCCACCACTGAGCCTCATCGTCCCGCTGGAGAACAAGATCGCCTGATTTAAGTTGACGAACATCAAGTCTGCATGGCCGTCGACGTCCATGTCGCCCACGTTGACGAGATTCGTAAACGAGACTTCTAAGCCGCTCGAGTACTCGTGACGCATCAAATTCGAGTCCTCGAACCCAGGGTCGATTCCGGTCGAGGGCACGAAGACGTGGCCATCAACGATCCATTCTTCCAAACCGTTCTGATCCAAATCTCCCAGCGATTTGCGAGGCCACGACAGAGACGAGTCACCGCGCAACGTCGCTCCACTCAGCATTACATAGCCATCACCGGGACTCCAACTGCCCATCGAGCCATAGAGCTGATGCCCTCGGTAGTAGAGATCGTCGTGACCGTCATGATTGGGATCACCCAGTGGACCGACTTCGTATCCCAGTTCTTGCCCGAATAAAGCGTCATACCAACGCATGTCCGAAGAGCCCCATTGCCCGTCGATTCGGCGACCGCTCTGACCGTCCAGTGCCGTCACGCTGAAAGTCGGCTGATCGAGGTTCACGGCAGAGATCACAAACACCGAACCAGCATCGTCGAGTCCCTCGCCCAAGTCCGCGTAGGGCAGGCCGATGACGATGTCGCTACGGCCATCGGCATCGAAGTCCCCAGCAGTGTTGACGCGAGTAACTCGCCACAAGTCGGGATCATTCGGCCCCGAGTACCACTTCCCGTCGCCGTTGCGATAGCTGGTTGTGTAGGCGCCTTGGACATTCTGATCTCGGTTTAGATCGACGATGCGAGTTCCCGTTCCCGCAGGAAGATCAAGCAGATTCACGCGCAACGGAGCCAAGATGACGGGTTGCAAGTAGACGACTACTTGCGGAGTTCGAGTCGCCGGATCAGTAAGCCCAAAGACGAAGTCCGTGCGACCGTCGGCATTCACATCGCCCGCATTGGCTGCTGACGTGACTGTCAGAAATGTTCCATCCGCCTCTTGAGCCCGGAACTCAATCTGATGCAGCGAGTCAGCGCCGAGATTGATCAAGCCTGCGGTTCGATCAGCGCGACCAAACACGATCCATGCACGGCTACCTCTGGAGTTCGGTGCTACCGACAGTCCGGTTGCCGTTATCGCTCCCGACGACGTCACCAACAGGTCCGAGCAACCATCTTGATTGATGTCGCCGACACTCTCCGCACTCCAGCCGAAGCCACTCACTCCCGCAGGCGGAACGATCCGTAAGCCGCGCGTGCCGTCGAGATCCGCAGCAGTCATCGTCGTAGCGAAGCCAGTGCGGCTTCCAAACACAATGACGACATCGCCTGAGCCCGCATTGCGGCGAGCGATCATGAAGTCGTATTGGCCATCGCAATTGAAGTCCCCCACTGGCGTCGCAACGACGTCCGTCCCCGGTTCCGATTCGAAGGTCAGCGTCCTGAGACTGGCATCGCTGATAACGTCAGGAAACGAAACGGCGAGCAAGCACCGAGTTTCGAGTAACTCGCTCATTCGGCGCATTCGATTTGCTCGTTGCGATCGTCCCAAGAAATTCGATCGCCCCCATGAATACAGCCCGCTCATGCCTCTCCCTCCGCGACATCAATTTCACTTGCCGATGCAGCGAAGCTAGCTTGTGTTCATTCGGCAGTAGCCTGCGGTGCTCAAGCGAATTGAGGTTTGCCAGAGGCGATTGACTTCCGTGCCGATTGCAGTGAAAGACCTGAATGGAGTTATCAGAGCACTGAAGCTTTCAACCGACTTCCCTGCGGTCCAAATCGCCTCTGATCGAAACGGCGAAAAGAAAGCTGCTCAGCCATTCAACGGGGCGAATTAAGGACGAGCTTCGACAAAAGAAAAAGCCGAGTTGTGGGGCAACTCGGCTTTGACGGACTGCGCGGTGTCGGTCGGTTACTCGACGGTAATTCGGAAGGGAAGCACGGTCAGGCGCTGTTCGGTGCTGAGCATTCGCAGGACTGACAAAGCACCGAATTCGCGGGCCAGCTCGGGAGCAAGCTTTTGGATTGTCGTGGCGAACGCATCTTGCGCGATCGCTGGGGCTTGAGCGTCTTCCAAATCAATCGGGCCGAACAAGGACTCGAAGGGATTGGCTGCCTTCGGCAACAACATGCGATCAACCTTGTCCTCGGCCTTGAGCCCGGCCAGAACTTTGGCCTGCACGATGGCGTCATCGAGCGTTCCGAGTTCGTCAACAAGCTTCAGCTTCAAGGCTTGTTGCCCGGTATAAACCCGACCGCGAGCCAGCTTCTCTAACTCGGGCTGCGGCATCTGACGCGAGTCCGCAGCCTTCTTGGTGAACTGGTCGTAGATGTCGGTCATCAGCTTCTTCATGGCGGCTCGTTCGGTATCCGAGAACGGAGCCAAGCCGCTCAAGGCACCGCTGTTCTTGCCGCGCGAGATCACCGAGGTCGTCACTCCCACTTTGTCATACAGGCCACCTAAAGCAATTTTGCCACCAACCACACCAATCGAACCGGTCAGCGTACCGGGCTCGGCCATGATCTTGTCGCAAGCCATCGAGACGTAATACCCGCCACTGGCTGCGGTGTTGCCCATGCTGGCGATGGTGGGTTTCTTACACTGCTGAATCGCTCGCCAAATCAAGTCGCTCGCCAAGGCGCTGCCGCCGGGACTATCCACTCGCAGCACAATGGCTTTGACCGAGTCATCCGCGTCGGCTTTGCGAACGGCTTCGATGATGGTGTCTGAGCCCACGACTTCGTCGCCGAAGAGATCCGCCGAACTCTTGCCAGTCATGATCGCACCGGAGACATGCACCACGGCGATGACAGGATTCTTACTCTTGGGTTGCCGAGGTTCGATGCCCATCATCAGGTTCATCATCTTGACCATGCCGCCGAAACCGCTGAAGTCGGTATCGATCTTCTTCTTACCGTACTTGGGGACGAGCTTCTCACCACCGAACTCGGTCTTTATCAACGCCTTCACTTCGTCTTCGTAAGCCAGGCGATCGATCAAGCCCAGATCCTTGGCAGCCTTGGCTGTATGCGGTCCGTTGTCGATCGCTTTGACAACGTCTTCTCGTGCCAACTTTCGATCCTTAGCGATCGTCGAAACGATCTGGTCGAAGTAGTCATCGAGCACCGCTTCCATTTCTTCTCGGAAAGCCGGACTCATTTCAGAGCGGCTATAAGGTTCAGCAGCCCCCTTGTATTCGCCGACCTGCATCATGTCGGCCTTCACGCCAAGCTTGTCGAAGAGGTTCTTGTAGAACGTCACTTCGGCTCTAAGCCCCAACATCATCACCGAACCGGACTCCGGCATCATGATCTGATCACATGCCGAAGCGACGAGGAAATCCTGAGTGCTGGCATCATCCAGCACGGCAATCACCTTCTTGCCTTTAGCTCGCAACTTGCCGATGACAGTTCGGAACTCATGAGCCTTAGCCCAACCAAGCGAAGGATTGTCGATTCGCAACATCACGCCGCCGACAGCGCCATCGTTGGCGACTTGTTCGAGACGGCTCAATCCCGTGATCAGTGACTCTCTCGCGGCACCGAACAAACCCGGCATGGAAGCGCCTTCGGGATACGCTCCCTTCAATTCAATTTGAGCCCAACTCGTCGCCGGCTTTGCAGCGACGGCTGGCTTTTCGTCCTGAGCGAAGACCTGGGAGTTAAGAGTGCTCACGCTGCTGGAAGTGGCCAGCAATGCCAACACAGAAGCCGAAACCAATCGCGACCAACGCAGCATGAGTCATCTCCGTATGATGAAAGCAGCCAGCAACCAACTATTGAGTGCGGCATAAAATCCGATCCGACGCTGATTGGAGTCTAGGTCGATGTACTTGGTGCCGCCAAGACGCCCTCAGTGACCTCAGTGCGGCATACAAGTTCGCCAAGTCATCAACGACACAAGCCCGAATCGCTCACGAGTGAGTGTCGGAATTGACTCAATCGCGAACGTTTCGGGCTTGTAATAGTTCAGACACTTCAGCTGCCCTGCCTTCTCACAAGCAGAGAGCTGGGACCATTAACTTCTACGTCAGGCAATGCAGCGGATCAGCGAGATAGAACATCGAGTCCAACACACGCTGATGCTCGGGCGTGTCGTTCGCACACAGCGGACCGGGAGTGATGATCTCCAGCGGCACGTTCTCAGGCTTCTCACCATTGCGAACGATGAACTGCGCGACAATCAGAGCGGTGTGATGAATCAGGCAAACCGGATTCACGGTCGTGCCAGCTAACACGCCGTTCTTCACAGCTTCAAGTCCTTCGCGCTGACCATCGACAGCCGTAATGGCCATCTTCTCATGAATGGTGTTCTTGAGCGCGGGCACCCAGGCCAAGGCCATGTCATCGCTGTGGAAGAACGCGCCGGCGATCGGTTCCTTCTCTTGAGCTAGCAGCGACGCGAACGTGTCGGCGGCCTTCTCTTTCTTCCAGTCGCACCAGCGAACTTCACCGCCAACAACTTGCACTTCGGGGTACTTTGCACGGACTTTCTCAAAGCCTTCGAAGCGTCCCTGAGCACCGCTGTGAGCACTCAGCCCACCGATGTGAATGACCTTGCCTTTACCACCAATGCGATCCATCAAAAGCTGAGTCGAGGACATGCCCATGCCGACTTGATCGGGAGTCACTTCGCACCACACACCGGTCTCGCGCATCTTGTCCATGTCGACCAGCAGCGTGTCCATGGAGATCACCGGGATGCCGCGCTTCTGCAGCTTGCGAACAGGAGCGGCGAGCGAGTCGATCTGCACGGCTTGAAAGCAGCAGAAGTCCCAATCGTCGCCAGTGATCGAGTCGATCTTGTTGCGTTGCTTCTCGGGATCGAATTCTCCGTCGAACCACTCAATGTCGACGTTCAGCAGCTTGCCCCACAGCTCGGCGGTCGTTTTGCCGAGCGAGCACCAAGTGCTCTGCAAACCTGCATTCGAAAAAGCTGCTCGCAACTTCTTAGGACCACTCGCGCCGCCTTGAGCCCCGCCGCCAGCACCACCCTCGGGCTGGGAGCAACCGGCTGCCATCAATCCCAAACCGGAGAGGGCCGCCATTCGCTCAAGAAAGGATCGTCGCGTGGATTGGTCAGACATGTTGCGCCTCGTGAAGGTATAAAATACAGAATCCATCAGAGCGAGAGATATGAGAGGTGCTCGGCAGGCTCTCAGCCGCCCCGCCCTACTGGGCAGAGAGGTTAAGAACCTGCCTCACTCGCACAACTCAGAATCCTCCGATGGTTCTTCACGAGGTTCGGACTGCATTCGGTCACCCCAGACAAACTGCCGGGAGTCCTCAATGCGGCATCAGAAATCGCGGCGATAGAAGGGAACGATTTGTCGCGCAACATCCACGGCCAAGACCGTCAGTTGCTTCATGAGTTCCAGGTCGAACGTGTCCCACGTAAACGGGGCCAAGTCTTCGATGACGCTCAACATAAGGCGGCCGATATCGCTGTACTGCCAACAAGAAATTGATTGATGCTGGTAGGCATTCACGAGCTGCTCGGCAAATTGGTCTTCGAACTCGTAGGTCGAAAACCCAGCGACGATCATCAGCTCGTCATATTCCAAGGACAGGGACAGGGAGCCCTCTTCGATCAAACATGGGCTCATCGGCGTTCTCCTTTCGTGGGTCGTGCAGTCGAGGCTGCGAACAATGGATGGCGAGAATCAGGTTCATCCCCGAAAAAGTGGATGGCAGGACTCATGCCAATGCCGCCTAAGACTCAATCAAGAACCATAAATGCACCCTCAATCAGATACGGTCTCATTCCTGGGTGAATCCTTGAACGATGCTGCTCGGCACGGTGGCAAGCCCGCACTCCGAGTGAGCATGAGCATGACTGACCAGCAACGAGCACAGTGCTCGGACTCGTTGAGCATCCGACTCATCCACCGGTTGGCGTTTTGGCATTTCTCCCGCTCAACTCGGCGAGCCAGTTGGGGCGGCCAGACAGAGGATTGCTGGCCTCGGTTCGGGCGAGCGATCCCGTTGGCCGGACGTCACACGCCGCATCTTCGGAATATTCTCACATCTCACAGGCTGAAACGGGCAAGTTTGGCGGGCCTCATAACCGATACCGTTGATACAGCCGCTAGTGTCGCACACCGTTAGGCGAGGTGCGGGCACAGGTTGGACCGAGGAGTGTCCGCTGAATTCGGGCAATTCAAGGCTTCAACAAGGCGCGTTCTGCTTCTGGCGTTTCTGTCGATTAGCGATCAACGCCGCACTCCGAAGGGACTTGGGATAGGGACTATGAAACGCCGAATCGTGAGCTTCGCCGTCGCGGTCTGGGGACTTCTCTGTGCCGCCAGCGATCCATCTCAAGCACAGGACTGGGTAACTGGTTCGGATGGTGTGGCCAGCGTCCGCGGGCCGTACTCCTCAACCAGCCCGGCTTACAGTGGCTATGGCAACTCGATCCCTGAAAAGTGGCCGACGACGCCGTCGTACTACGAAGGTGCGGCTCGCACCTGGACTGAAGATATCTCAAGGGACCGTGGCGGCCTCTATGAGGACTCGCCGCTCGATAAGTTCATTGGCGACATGTCAAAGGGCTCGTACTTTCGAGTCGAGTACTTGAACTGGTCCTACAAAGATCCAGGGGACGTCTTGCTTGGTTCGGCGACGAATGCGTCTCTGACACCCAGTGAAAAGTTCGACGTCACCCTCAACCAGTTGTTCGCGGGAGAAGCCCGAGTCGCAACGACAAGCCGACTGAAGCTGCACAACAACAACGGAATCCGTGGAACTTTGGGAATTCCGCTGATCTCAGGCACCATCGAAGGCAACGTGTTCTCGTTCCAAACCGGTGCCGATCATGAAACCATCACCGGACTGGGAGCACCTGCTCCCGGCAACTTAATTGGCGTCCCACAGTTCATCGCCACGTCGACCCTCTCGAACGATGTCGTCGGTTCGAACCTCTTTCTCTACGACAGCAGCTTCACGCAAACCATGACGTCCAACCTGTGGGGCGCTGAAGCAAACTACATCCTCGATAGCTACGACCCACGGTCAGAGATTCAGATTCGTCCGTTGGCGGGCTTCCGATATGCAGGAGCTGGTGAAGATCACACTCAGATCGGTGTCTTTGACCAACAAGGACAACTGCCAATTCCAATTGTCTCGGTCATTAGGTCACGAGCCAAGAACGACATCTACGCACCACAGATCGGTGTGAGAATGGAGTACATCCACCGCTGGTTCACCCTGGGTGTCGAGCCGAAGGTTGGCCTTGGTATGAATAACTACACGAGCGATTTGACAGTAGAACGCCTGCGTGCTCTGAACGATGACACGGTTGTAACTCGAGCCTCCGGATCTCGAATTTCAGCCACCGGCGACCTCGGAGTTTACGCCAAGCTCCACTTGGCTACGAACTTCTCTGTGACAGTTGGTTATCAGATCATCTTCGTCGACAACGTCGTTCGACCGCATGACAGCATCTACTACAACGACAACGGACCATCACCGACGTTTAAGGCAGATCTTCGCACTAAGCCATCGTTCGACTTGATGTACTACCAAGGCATCAATGTCGGCGGCGAGTTGCGGTTCTGATCCGGTCGCCGCAGCCTCTTGAAATATTGTCCCTAAGCTCGTGACTCAGACAGTCAACTACAAGCCTCAGAATCATGGTCCTCTACGAAAGGGCATGATTCTGAGGCTTCTTGCTTTGGCACCATGCACGTCCACTTGCTGTCTCTTGAGCCCCAAGAGTGATGCCAAATGGCAACAGTCGCACCATTTACCGAGTTCGTTCGGTTTGTCAGTTGGTGAGGCCGAATTGGAGGTTGTCGTTATTCGAGCGTCCTGACAATTACGTCTCGCGAGCCATTTGAGTCGTCAGAACTTGTTGCACGTTCGCTTGGCTGACACTTCAAGAAGGCTTCGTAACCTAGAGTCGTTGCGAACAACTCAAACGATTGCGGCCTCCTCATTTTGGCTTCAAACAAGGTAGGGCTCTCGTTTTCCTCGCAGCGAGTGATTACGCAACATGTCTGGAACGACTATTACACCAGTCGCGAATAGCCAGGACGTGAATCGGCTCTTGAGTGAGCTGTGGTCTGAGTTAGGAATGGTCCGCCCCAACGACGCGCCATCCATCGCACAACCCGATGCCACCGCAGCCCCGACAGTGCGACTGACCCCGCAGGCCCAACAACCGGCGACAGTCATTCGTCAAGAGGCACCTCAAGCTCCCGCGGTAAAGCCTGCTCTTCCCACACCAGTAACTGCGCCGATCACAGCAGCCAAAGTAGCCACACCGACAAACAGTCCCGCACCGCAAGCAGTCGTTACTAAACCGACGGCCAAGTCGGATGCCGCTGATCCACTCGTGCCACTGCCTTCATCGATCGGGTACTTCCCCAAAGCACCACGCTCTTTGAAAGAAGCCGGAGTCAGTGCCGACGAAGTGGGACGCACTGTTCTCAAACTGCTCGCGGCTCGCGGAGCACATACGGGCCGCAAAATTGCCGCGCACATACGCCTGCTCTTCCCGATGGTCGACGAAGTTCTGCGCGACCTGCGAAAGGAACAGTTCGTCGTCCTTAAAGGAGAAGCGATTGCAGGTGACTACACATACGTCGTGACTGAGAAAGGCATGTCGATCGCGAAGTAGTCCTCTCGCGATTGCACATACTTCGGCGCGACACCAGTCACACTGTCGCAGTACACAGCCTCGGTTAAAGCACAAAGTGTTTCCGAACAACGCATCAAAGCTGCCGACCTGAAGCGGGCATTCCACGACTTGCAGTTGGAAGACTCGTTGATGCAAACATTGGGACCAGCCGTGAACTCCGGACGCGGCATGTTTCTGTTCGGCCAGCCCGGTAACGGCAAGACGAGCGTCGCGGAACGCGTCTCTCGATCATTCGGTGAATCAATCTGGATTCCGCGAGCGTTGGGCATTAACGGACAAATCATTCGCATCTTTGACCCCTCGATTCATGAAGAGGTCGGCAAAGATGACCCACAGCTACAGAGACTCGATCAAGGCGACGTTGACCAACGATGGATCCGCGTCAGACGGCCAACCGTCGTGGCCGGCGGCGAATTGACGATGGATGAATTGGAAGTCACTCAAGACAGCAACAGCGGCATTTGCGAAGCACCGTTGCAACTCAAGAGCAACGGCGGCGTCTTGTTGATCGACGACTTCGGTCGACAACGCATGCCCGTCGACGAGCTGCTAAACCGCTGGATCATCCCGTTGGAGAAGCGCTACGACCTTCTCAATCTGCCCAGCGGCAAGAAGGTGCAAGTGCCGTTCGACCAACTCGTCATCTTCTCAACCAACCTCGAACCCAAAGATCTGGTCGACGACGCGTTCCTGCGCCGTATTCCTTACAAGATTGAAGTCCCAGATCCGTCGCCAACTCAGTTCCATCACATCTTTGAGATCATGTGCTCGAAGCTCGGTATCCCATATGACCGCGAGATGGTGAATTGGCTGATCGATAACCACTACGTCGCCAAGCATCGTCCGATGCGCGCATGCCATCCGCGTGACTTACTCATGCAGATCAAGAACCTGTGCGTGTTCGAAGAACGCGATCCAGTTATGACCAAAGAAGCGATCGAGTTCGCAGTCCGCTGCTACTTCTCTGTGCTGGGATAATTCTGACACAACCAGGCAATCGACTTTGAGTGAGCCATCCCAATGGCACCGCGAAACTCTCGCGACCCGCAAGTGCTTGCGAACGCTCAGTCCCAAAGCCGTTGACGTTCTTCGGGTTTAGGCATGCGACACGTCTCTTTCTTTCCGAAGAGCCGGTAGCGATTTCTCGCAACGAGCACGTACCCGATGTCGCGCAGCGGTCGAGGAATCAGCCACATCAACCATCCCAGCGTCGTCCAAATTCCACCCATCGCTCGCAGCAAGCGAACAACGGCGCTCGACTTCTTGTAGATGGTTCCCTCGACTTGCAGGATGACTGAATCGAGGCGTTGTCGGTCATCCTCAGGCAACCGTTCGGCAGCCGTGCTTCCTTGCAGAGGAGCAAAACGAAGCGTGCCTCTTCGATCGTGCTTGAGCACAAAGTCGACCGTGCGATTACAGAGTCCACAGACTCCATCAAAGAAGAGCACGGGGACATCATGTTGAGCAGACGTTGGATTCGTCATGACGAAGCTCACCAGCAGTGTTGATTGAAGCCTGCATCAGCTCGACTCAATCAACATCTTCATCAAACAGAGATGTCAGACTCGATCGTCCGTCGAACGGTGCTCTGTTCGTTAACCCGCACCATTCGCCATCCATTAACGAAGAAAGCCGCAGTCCTATAAAGAACTGCGGCTCTATAGAGCAAACTTCTCGCACAAAGCGACGGGAGAGTCGCTTGAAGAAAGGTGGGATGAGGTAGTGCTAGGCACTCACCTTTGGCCATCCAAACCGATCAAAAATTTTTGAAGCCTCCGCCGGATTGGTCTTGAGAAGTTTGACTATCAAAGATCAGAGGTCCGACCATGCGCTGAGTCTTCATAGAGTTGACTCAAACCGTCGAACCAGGCCGCCCTTAGAGATCGACCGAGCAGCCGAATCACTGTGTCGAATCCGCTTGATCTCAAGAAGAATCATCACAAATCAGCCACATTCGGCTCTTCGCTAAAGGCGGCGGAGTTCTCTCGCAAGGTACCTCAAGGGTCAAGGACGAGTTGTCGCGTTTTTGCGAAACAACGAGCTTCCGCCAGAAGTTTTTCTCCTCGATTGCACGACATGCCAGACACGAACCAGCCTCGCGTAGTTGGCTCAAGATGGCATTTGAAAAGATCTCCGCGGATATCAGTCACCGTTCTATTCCGCATCGAGCCAGCGGTGGCGATTGCTGTCGCCGCGCTTATCGAGGATGGTTGCTGTCGAACAACTCGCATGACCTCATTCATTCAAAGCCATGACTCTTGATTCGCCACAGAATGATGCCGCATTCGCCGAAGATCCTCTTTCGACTCCTGTCCAATTCGTGAGAGGCGTGGGTCCGGCGCGAGCACTTATATTGGCGAAACTCGACTTGCTGACGGTCTCTGACCTTCTCTTCTACTTGCCACGAGATGTGCTCGATCTGAGTGATGTTCGCGACCCAGACAAGTTAGAGGTCGACGTCTTGCAATCCGTTCGAGGAACCGTCGTTGATATCGATTCGCGACCAACGCGAACTGGAACAATGACGGGAGTTCTCATTCGCAGCGATACCGACTTTGTGCGTGGCTTGTGGTTCAATCAGCCGTGGATGTACCGCAAGTTCAAGCATGGCGACTCCGTGCTTTTCTCCGGCAAACCCAAACGCAACAAAGGCCGATGGGAGTTCAGCAACCCGCTCACTCAATGGCTGGACCTCGATGACGAAGACTCATCCAACGTGCTGGCCGTACTACCGCGCTATGGACTGACGGACGGACTGAAGATGCCCGAGGTGCGGCGCATCATCAAAGCGACAGTGGAAGAATTCTTGCAGCACGTGCCGGACCGCATTCCTGATGCAGCTCGCCTGAAGTGGAAGTTGCCGTCACTCGCTGATGCTCTGAGGTCGTTGCACTTGCCTAAGTCTGTTGCCGAATACGATGCCGCCAGACGACGTCTAATTTTTGAAGACCTTCTTGAATTTCAGTTGGCAGTCGCCATGCGACGCCGGGCGTGGAGAGCCGGACAACCCGCTCCCGTGCTTCCGAATTCACCGAAGATCGATTCACGTATTCGGCGACTCTTCCCGTTCCAATTCACCAAGGGACAAGACGCTGCCATCAGCGACATCGTCCGCGATATGGCTTCAGGACAAGCCATGCATCGCCTGCTCCAAGCGGATGTTGGTGCGGGTAAGACGGCGATTGCGATCTATGGCATGTTGGTCACCGTCGCGAATGGCTTTCAGTGCGTGCTCATGGCGCCGACGGAGCTATTGGCCAATCAGCATTGGCAAACGATCGAGCGTGTGTTGGCTCAAAGTCGAGTGAATCGCGTCTTACTCACAGGCAATCTTGGGGCAGCCGCTCGGAGAAAAGCACTGGAAGAGATTGCCTCGGGTGAGATTCAGCTCATTGTGGGTACTCAAGCTGTGATCCAAGCCGATGTGAAATTCGCAAAGCTCGGACTGGCCATCATCGACGAGCAACACAAATTCGGAGTCGGACAGCGCGCCAAGTTTTCTCAAGGAGAACAGAAGCCGCATGTGCTTGTTATGACAGCGACTCCAATTCCGCGCAGCCTGTGCCTCACTCAGTTTGGCGATCTGGATATCAGCGTCATCAACGAATTGCCGCCCGGACGTCAGCCAGTCAGGACATGGCGAGTGCAAGATCCTGCAACTCGCTCTCGCGCGTGGAAGTTCATTCGCGACCAAGTCACTGCCGGTCGACAGGCTTATGTTGTTTGTCCGCGAGTCGGTGAAGTTGAAGATCGACAACCACAAGCCATCGCCGACGAGGAGTCCGACGAAGTGCGGCACGTCGAGATGAGTAACCACCAGATTCATCACTCAGGCTTGCGTGATGAATCTTCCATCAACGCGTTGCTTGCTGGCGAACTGCTCGGAGCGACGGAAGAGGTTTATCAGCAGCTCAAGAATGGTGAGCTGAAGGACTTTCGAGTTGGCATCGTTCACGGCCAAATGGATCGGCAACTGAAGTCCGATGCGATGGAAGCCTTTCGAACCGGTGAAACTCAAGTCTTGGTTTCTACGACCGTTGTCGAAGTCGGTGTCGATGTGCCAAACGCAACAATCATCGTCATCCAACAAGCCGAACGATTTGGTCTCTCTCAGCTTCATCAACTCCGAGGGCGAGTCGGTCGCGGCAAGTATCAAGGCTATTGCTTCCTGTTTTCTGACGCTTCGGCTCCCGAAGTCGTAAAGCGACTGCAAGCCATGGAACAATTCACTGATGGCTTTCAAATTGCCGAAGCCGACTTCGAACTGCGAGGCCCCGGCGACATCCTCGGAACAAAGCAACATGGCACGTTGCCTTTGCGAGTGGCCGATCTCAATCGAGACCGCGAGGTTGTCGAAGAAGCTCGTGAGATCGCTTTCGGATTGGTCGAAAAGCGAGAGTTCGATCGCCCTGAATTCGCCCCGCTGAAGGCCAACGTGCTCGACCGATTCGCCCATGTCATGGACCTGCCACGGACCGGCTAACCTTGGTCTTGAGCGATCATCTGTAGAAACAAAACCGACAGCTCGAACGCCTGCTGCTCTCAATCAAGAGGAAGCACCATTTTGAAAAGCAGCCAGTCGATGCAGCCAATCTATCGCGACGCCATGCGTGCGGCCGCGTTTGGAGTCGCCGTCAACTTGTTGCTGGGACTTGTGAAACTAATCGGTGGACTCATTGGCGAGTCGTTTGCGTTAGTCTCAGATGCAATCAACTCCCTAGGCGATGTCGTGACGTCAGTCATTGTGCTATTCGCCATGCGAGTCGCTCAGCGTCCAGCCGATGACGAACATCCCTATGGGCACACGCGAGCCGAAGCCATCGCCGGATCAAATCTCGCATTGTTGGTGTTTGTCTCGGCCGTCTTTGTGGGCATCGAAGCACTGCAGCGAGTGTCCGAAGAACATGCAATCCCGCCGGTTTGGACGCTTTGGATTGCCGGCACCAACGTCGTCATCAAAGAATCGCTGTACCGCTACAAGATCGCCGTCGCCAAACGCACTGGTTCGAGCGCGCTAATTGCCAACGCATGGGATCATCGCAGTGACGCCTTCTGCTCTGGAGCAGTACTGCTTGGCTTAGGCGTCGTGAGATGGGGTGGACCAGCCTGGATCGGGGCCGATGAACTTGCAGCACTCGCTGTCGTCACCGCCATCGCTTGGTCGGCCATTCAACTCTTTAGAACGAGTTGCAGCGAACTCATGGACTCACAGGCAGACGGCGAGATCGTCACTCGAATTCGAGAAGCCGCTGCCGGGACGCCGTCAGTCCGAGCCGTCGAAAAACTCTTGGTTCGTAAATCAGGACTGGAGTATCTCGTTGATATCCATATCCAAGTCGATCGCGATCTAACCGTCGAAGAAGGCCACCGCATCGGGCACTCGGTCAAAGACACGCTCGTCACACAATTCCCCGCGGTTCGAGACGCCCTCATCCATCTCGAACCATACCCACATTTGCACGAATCCGGTGCTCCCTCAAAACCTGATTAGCAACTCACTGAGCGCCACGCTGAAGCTAGCCATTTCATACAGAATATGCATTAAACATTTCTCACTCAGCGTTCTCTGCTCCTCTGCGGCGCAAAAATCTTCCACCGCAGAGAAGCAATCAGAATCACTTCGACAAAACCAGCCAGCTAAGTATCAACTGGGAATCAGGCTCGATCTCGCTCCACATAATGGCAACGTGGAAATGCTCGCTTCGAGTTATTCTTTGACATCAACTACGTCAATTTGAATAAATTGACCATGATAGGGCTTCGGAGCCGGAGCAATGTCTGGAACAACCAACTTGTCGAAGTTCGAAATCAGTTTTCCGTTTTGACCATTGCCATAGAAGTTGATCTTGGCACCACCTTCGATTTCGATCGTCTTCGTATAGTCGATCGTAAAAATCCGATGCCCAACCTTATCTTGGCGATTCAAAAAGAAGTGAGACTTCGGCGAAGAGATACTGAGCTTATAAATGTTGTAGGTGCCATTATTTGGCTCGCCACCGATATAAAAGTAGTCGCCGTCTTGCTTGCCTTCCTTATACATCATCGGCTCGACGACCCCGCGAAATCGCAGCGTGACCTGATACTTCTGGCTCATCGCAAAACCGTGGGGGTAACTGGTAAAGAGCGGACAGACTGGTTCAGCTGGGGTTGTGAGTTCTCAAGTCGCAACTTCAACGGAGTCCCAGAATGTCCGCTCAAGCGT
>OMIV01000282.1 GCA_900299185.1 Planctomycetaceae bacterium | reverse complement strand
GCGATAAGAAACCAGTCGACATCCGAAATCGCGTGGCGAGACAACATGTTGAGCCTTCCGTGGCAGGAGTGGAAAACCGACCTCTATCCCATACTCCTCTCTAATGTCCACACGGCCTAATGAACTCTACACGCAACACCTTGAGTTCATTCGCAGACAAGAGAGCGGAGATTGCTCCTTGGTGCATTTCGAGCAGCAAGTTTTCGGCTGGAATCATGCGGAAGCCGGTGCTCGCGTCATGTTCGACTGGGGCTTCCCAGATGACCTCATCTGTTGTGTCCTGTTGCATCACCACGGGCTGTCGATTCTGGTAGACCAAGACCTCAGTCGAAGTCCGGCCGCCTGCGTGGCGATCGCTGGCTTAACACCAGACGTTCTCAAGCAGGATCCCGATGGGCTCCCACAGCTCGCGAAACTCAGCGAAATCTGGAGGGTGTTTGATGTCTTTGAACTCGCCGACCAGATTTACGACGAGTTCAAAGACCAAGCTCACGAGGCGTTGAATTTCATCCCGTTCAAGGATCGATGCCAGAAATACAAGCAGGTTCTAGCTTGCCAGGCCTCCGCGGGACCGGGGTAAGGAAGCGACGCCAGCGATTCAACAACGGTTTCTCACCAGCAGAATCGCCTTCAGAGTCTCGCTGACGATTCCGCCCCATTTGCTCTTCGAAAGCACGCCGTTCCGCCATCAATTGGTTACGTTCGCGAGCGAGTTCGGCTCGTTCTATCGACAGTTCGATTTCCACCGCTCTGACAAGTTGGCTGACGGACTCTTCTGCATCCTTGAGAACGACAGCGGTTTCTTCGTTTAGAGATCGCTCTTGCAACAGCCGCAACCAAGCTTCAATGCGGACTGACATCTCACGGATTTTGGAGCAGAGATAAACGATGTACTCATTCCGCTCTTCCACCGCGTGCTGCAATTCAGTCGCAAGATCATCACCAGCATGACAAACCACCGGCTCCGGCAAATGAACATCAACAGCGGATGAGTTCGGAGGAACAAGAACGATCCGCAGTGGCCCGTGGAAGTCATCTCCGCCATCACAAGCATCGAGCGACGACGAGTCGACATCATCAATCACTTGCCTCGATCTCTGCGCCTTGGACTCGAGCACGACTCGCAGATTCGTCAGTGAATCCTCGATCTGCTCCAACCACTTTAGTCCGGTGGCCTCACCGTAATTGGTCGGCACCGAGCCGCTTAAGGCCGTTGACGTGGTAAGTGTCGGCATGGCATGCATGGGCTTCCCTCGTGCTCTTCATTTTGCGCCCGTCGATGTAGTTGCCCAACGGTAGCTCGACATTCCTCGCACCAGCGGAGGTCTTAAGCTGAGAGTGAAGCAGTGGAGGCTGAAACTGCGGACAAACAGACCGTCAGTCAGTTAATGCCACAGAGTCACGCCTATCAAGATTCGAGCTGAAGTGGTCCCACGGTAGCCGCTCGCCAAAGCCGCCCGACTCATTGTCGACGAGCTTGTTCAGCGAAGTTTGCGATAAGGCAGTCCTCAAAACTTCACGACACGAAAACGAAAAAAGACGGTCCCCGAAAGGACCGTCTTTGATCAATTTCATTCGATTCCAAGCTGCATCCAAGGACGCAACGTCTCAGCCAAGACGCCACTACTCTTCTTCGTCACCAGCCTCGGCCTCTTCTTCTTCGCCCTCGTCAGCATCCGAGAAGTCGCCGTCGTCGATTTGAATCGAGAGACCGCCCTCTTCGGCGTCGACTGCTGGAGCACCAACCACTGGTGTCGCGACTTCGTCTTCATCCAACTGAGGGACAACAGTCTGAACTTGGCCATCGCCAACGATCAGTTCTTTGACCATCTGCATGAAGTACAGTCGCTTACCCCGCGAACGCAGCAATTCCAGGCGTTCCTCAGCGGCTTGCTTTTCCCAGTATGGGTAACGCCCTTCTTCGCGCATCGTGCCGCTATAGATGACCCAGATCGCTCGCTTCTTTTCGCGAGCCTTTTCTCGGGTCTTGCGCACGGCCTTCTTTTTAACTTTCTCACCAGTGACCGGATCCTTGGCCACTTTCGTGCGAGCTACTTTCGACTTCTTAGCCGTAGTAGATGTTTTCTCCTCGGCTTGAGCTTCCGCAGCTTCCGCCTGGCGACGCAACTCGATGCGATTCTTTCCCATCGCGAACCTCTCCACTGACCTGAAAATCGACTGCGTCCCCAAAATCGATGGACGCGAACGGACTCATTCAAACCTGCCGGAGTTCCGCCGTGAGACGGCATCCATGCTCGTGGCAGCGCCACAACAACTAATCAGGCTCCCCAACTCCCTGCGAGCGGGGCGGGAAACTATCAACAACGAACATCCATTGCCATGCAACCGCAGGCGGTCTTGAAGCTACTTCCTCGTCAACACGGCCACCGACTCAATGTGAGCCGTATGAGGGAACATGTCCACCGGCTGAATCTCCTCCAGACGGTAGCCCGAGTGCAACAGCAGCACGAGGTCTCTCGCCAGTGCCTGTGGGTTGCAAGACACGTAAACAAGACGCTTGGGACGCACTCCTCGACCGATCAAACGCAAGATCCACTCAGGGCAGCCTTCTCGCGGAGGATCCAAAAGCACCGTGTGAAACTTCCGATCGCGCGGCATCTTTCGCATCAAAGCTTCAACTTTGCCCTGCATGAACTCACAAGTCGAAATGCCATTTGCGGCGATCGTTGCGAGGCCATCGGCGACTGCTCGCGGATTTTCTTCAATCGCCAACACCTTGCGACCACGTTGTGCGAGCGGAAGCGACAACAATCCGCCGCCAGCATACAGGTCCAGAATCGGATCGCAGGCTTTGTCTGCCACGGCTCGCAGGACGACTTCAAACAGTTTCTCTGCTGAGCCAGCATTCGTTTGGAAGAAGGCATCGGGAGAGATTTGAAACTCGACTCCCCCGATCTTTTCACGAAGCCGTTCGCGTCCGGCCAAATGCCGAGTTTCTCGCCCCAAGTAGGTACTGGCTGGATCTGGCTGCAGATTCAAATGCACGCCTTCCACACCCGGCAAACGCATCGTCTTTTCCACGACGCTCTGCCACAGAGGCAACTGTTCGCCAGTAGCAACGAAGACGACATGTGCGGTCCGCGTCTCTGTCGATGCTCGAACAAGCAAGCTCTTCAGCCCATCGTGAATTCCGTATTCAGTGGCCGCCGGAACTTTGTGGTCTTTCAAGATTCGATACACGGACCGAGCGATCGACTCTCCCACGTCGTTATGCACGGGGCATTCTCGAACCCACTCCAAATCAGGAGCGTGCAGCCGATTGTGACCAAAAGCCAATCCCTGCCCGGTCTCTGAATCCATGCCCTCGAACTGATAAAAGACTTTGTTCCGATGCCCAAACGGATGCGGGGACGGAATCATCGCCAAGATCGGAAGCTCTACCTTTCCCAGCCGGAACTCCATCATCTCGCGTAACATGTGCGTCTTAAATTTGAGCTGATACGGGTAGTCGATGTGCTGCCACATGCACCCGCCGCAAACACCGAAGTGACGGCATTTAGGCGTCGTGCGCGAGCGAGTTCGAAAATCCGGCCTCTCAACACGAGCACGCGCGAAGTCGCGCCCGGTCGTGGTGATGACGACATCTGCGAATTCCCCCGGAATGCCACCCGTCACGAACAAGACGAACTGGCCTAGGTGCGCAACACATTCGCCGTCCGGAGTAAACGACTCCAGCTTCACGCGAAGCCCCTGCCCAACCTGCAAGTCTTGAGGATGCAATCGCTGATATTGGCCGACCGGAAACCGTTCTTGTCCACGAGACTCGTCGCGCTGCCGGAAATTCGGACTTGGACCGCGCCCTCGCTGCCCACCGAACTGCCGATTCTCTCCCTGAGGTCGCCCGCCCTGTCCAAAATGACGCTGCGGACGGTCAGGCGAAGGAGTTGGCTGTTGAGGGAACTCAGAAAACTGATCCCCTCGCGCAGGCCGTCGCTCAAATCGTTCTTGTCGAGGTGGCCGTTGATCTGAGCGGCCTCGTTCAGAGCCCCGACCGCGCGGACGTCCTCCCTGCGAAGGTCCATCAAACTCCTGCCCGGGCTGATTTGAATACCGTGAAGCTGGAGCGCCAGTTTCGCGGCGCTGTTCTCGTCGCTCGGCGTCGAATGACGGCTTGGCAGAACCTGGCTCAGGCGCAGGTCCAATTGGTCGAAACGCGGATCGCTTGCGAGCCGGTTGAAACGGCGGTTGCTGATCGTCTTGAGAAGCCATGAGTCCGAAAACCTGAAATCGAAAACGAATCCGCAGCCGCAAGATTCGGCGACTGGTCCTCGCAGTGGCAAGCCTTGGTCCAAACATGCAGACCACAGTGTCCGCCCTGGGGCAGCACGGCATCGTCCGTCAACGACGCTCGGCTGGGCGGATGCGGACTATAGCAAACAAGCCCCAGATTACCTCTCGCCAAGCGGACCTGAATAACTCCATCGAACCAACAAATTGAGCGACCAGAGCAACTTGAACAACCCGACCATCCTCAAGATACTACCCCGCCTGATGCGCCGGTCTAAGACTCCGCTGCCGAACTCACGCACGCAGTGAGTGTCCCAAGCGGCATCAAGACTGACCAAATCACCGCAAACGAGGGCCTGTAGCTCAACGGTTAGAGCAGAGGACTCATAATCCTTTGGTTCTGGGTTCGAATCCCAGCGGGCCCAGTTTGCTTGGGGTGAGTTGATCGCTTTGAACGCGGATGGATGGCCTGAGAACAGAGGTCTCTTCGCGAGCATGTAGTTTTCCCGATTGGCTGGGCTTAACTCGGACTGACTCGCGAGAAGTGCTGTAGTTCGGATTCCAGGGCTTGGTCCATGTATTGATCGAACTCGCGCGGCTGCAGGATGTCGGCGATTTGGGCGAGGATCTCGCTGAGATGATGCGTGAAGTCTTGGATCTGCTTGAACTGTCGCAGGTCCGTCGGGCCGAGCACGTCGACTCCGCTTTCGTTGATGACCTGCTGAATCGCTTGCCGCTGCTGCAGCGAGTGGTTCGCGTACCTCAGTCCCGGCGTGATCGTGGGGGTCTCGGTTCCGGGCAGCGAACTTCAGCACCTTGCGTCGCGTTCGTTTGTCGCCGCGTGTTCCGATGCCGCAGTTGGTTTCAGCCACGCGGGAATCACCGCCAAGCTAGCTCGCACGTCCTGATCTGGGACCAAACCACCAACGACGTATCGAACAAAGACCAAGATGCCGCCGGGTTCATAACAGTCCCATGAGTTCGCAGCTTTGAGCGTGATCGTTGCAAAGAGACGGTCTTCGTCCGTAGGCCCATATCGACTGACGCGCTTGAGCATCTTGCTGACCGGTTCGTCGAAAGGGAGTTTGAAGCAAGCCGCTTGGTGATCGTCGCCGAAGACTTCAATGAGACCGAACTTTTCAAGGAATCGGCTCCGCAGCCAATACGACCAGAGATCGACGTACTTCGCGAAGAACAAAACGGGTGGCTCATGCGCGTGCTCGTACAGAGCTGTAATCCAATCGTTGATCTCCAATCTCACGCTTGGCGGCCATTGATACGGGCCCCACTCCGTTGAATCGTGAGGCTGTCGAGCCGCTCGCCAATTCTGGAAGCGATTGAGGACACACTCGGCCGCGAGCCCGCCGATCTTGGCAACGGTGATGTACTGGGATGCCATTCAGAGCCTTTGTTGTTTCGCTGCGGCGGTTCTTGAGAAACATCGACTACTCGCCCGGTCACTCCGACTGATCGAGAAGATAATCCAGCAACCGCTGCCGACAGTCGTCGCTCCAGTCTTGAGACAAGACTTCAGCAGGAACGTTTGGGATTTGCGTTTCGAACAACCTCAGCTCTCGCAGCGGCTGTTTCGTCAACAGTGCCCGAGGAATCTCATCGAGCTTGCAACATCTAGCGTCGAGTTCGGTCAAGTTCGTCAGGCCGCACAGAGGAGATAGATCGCTCACCGACTTGGAGAGGCAATCGAGTGACTTCAAGCTGGTCAGGCAGCACAGCGGAGACAGATTGCTGATCCACGTGTAGCTGCAGTTGAGTGACTGCAAGTTGATCAGCCCAGACAGCGGAGCAAGATCATTCACCGACGTGTTGTGGCAATCGAGTGACTGCAAGCAGCTCAGGCTGGACAGCGGAGTCAGATCGCTTACCGACGTTTCACTGCAATCGAGTGACCGCAAGCTGGTCAGACCGGACAGTGGAGATAGATCGCTCACTGACGTGTTGTTGCAATTGAGTGACTGCAAGTTAGCCAGCTTGGACAACGGAGTCAGATCGCTTACCGACGTGCTGTTGCAATCGAGTGACTGCAACCCCATCAGACACGATACCGGAGTCAGATCACTCACCGGCGCGCCACCGCAATCCAGTGATCGCAAGCTCGGCAGTCTCGACAGTGGAGTCAGATCAGTTACAAACCAGCTACCACAATCAAGTGATTTCAAGCTGGTCAGGCCGGACAGCGGGGATAGATCTCTCACCCAAGTGCCACGCAATCCGAGTGCTTCAAGCAACGGAAAGATCAGAGGCGGCAAAGGTAGCTGCGAAAAGTTGTTGCCAGAAAGATGGTTTGCCGAATCGTGCCACTCGCCGGCATCGTCGGTGTATCCATTTCCTAAATTCAACCGGCGTAGGTGCTGGAGTTGATGAATCTCCTCGGGCAGTTCGGTGAGGCCCAGATTGCCGAGATCGAGGAAGCCGGTTTGACGTTTGGCTTCTTGGGCAATCACCCAACGAGCAATGGCGAGACATTCAGGATCGGACATGGAACAGGCTCAGCAGCAAGGACGGGAAACTCACTTTCGGCACTCATCGGGTCAGTGCTCGGGCTGCCACAATACTCCGTCGCGCCACGTTGGCGAGGGTGCTTCTTGCCGTTGACTGTCGACTCGTTGCTGAGGGTGAAGCGCGAGACTTGCCATTTTCGACACAACTCGTGGAACACTTTTCCAACGTGCTCACTTCATCGGAATTCAGGCACGTTGGAAACGTGCCCCACGTGCACTCAGCGTTCGTTCGGGGACGCCTCGGTTCTTGTCCGACAATCGGTCTCGCGGATGGCTCTGTTACCTTAGTGCCTCTGTGTTTCGACAGCCGTTTCACCGATCTGAGACATCACCGGATTGGCTGAAACACAGAGACACAGAGTTCACGGAGAAGGCCGCTGGCATGCTTACCGAACAGGACGGAGACACGTTCCAGGGGCGGGCTCATCCCGGATAGCATGTGTCGTGAAGGGTCGCATGGATGACGCTGACTGGTACCAGACATGACGACGCAGTGCCGGTCAGCGTGTCAGATTTATTCCACGGAGTTTGCACATGAAGTTGTTGATTGTGGGTGGCGTGGCGGGTGGTGCTTCGGCGGCCGCTCGGGCTCGGCGGGGTTCCGAGGAGGCTGAGATCATTGTCTTCGAACGCGGTCCGGATGTGTCGTTCGCCAATTGCGGGCTGCCTTATTACGTCGGCGAGAAGATTGCCGAACGCAAGAAATTGCTCGTGACGACTCCCGAGATGCTGAGGTCGCGGTTCAAGCTCGATGTGCGAACTCAGTCGACGGTCGAAGCCATTGATCGGGCTCGCAAGACCGTGCGCGTCCGCGATGCAGTGGCCGGGCGAGTCTATGAAGAGAGCTATGACAAACTGATACTCGCCACCGGAGCGGCTCCGTTTCGTCCGTCGATTCCGGGGCTGGATCTGCCCGGAGTCTTCACGTTGAGGACACTGCAAGACACCGATGCGATCAAAGCTCAGATCGACAAAGGCGCGAAGCAAGCGGTGCTCTTGGGAGCGGGCTTCATCAGCTTGGAGTTGGCCGAGAACTTCACGCGGCGAGGCGTCTCGACAACGGTTGTGGAACGAAACCTACAAGTGCTCACACCGTTCGATCCCGAGATGACCACGCCCATCGTTCAAGAGCTGGCCAGTCGGGGCGTGACGCTGATCCTCGGCGAGACAGCGGAGTCGATCGAGCAATCACCCGAAGGCTTGACCGTCGTGCTGACTTCGGGGCGGCGCGTGTCGGCTCAAGTAGTGGTCTTTGGAGTGGGTGTTCGGCCTGAGAATCACTTAGCGATGGATGCCGGTTTGGAAGTGGGGCCGCGTGGCGGCATTCAAGTCAACGATCGACTGCAAACCACTGATCCCGACATCTACGCCGTCGGCGATGCCATTGCTGTGACCGACGTCGTCAGCGGCGATCAAGTTCAAGTGCCGCTGGCCGGACCTGCCAATCGTCAAGGACGCATCGCGGCAGACAATGCCTGCGGTCGCGATGTCCGTTATCGAGGGACTCAAGGGACGGCGATTTTGGGCTTCTTCGACAAGACCGCAGCGATGACCGGTGCATCGGAGAAAGCGTTGAAGCGAGCCGGTCGCGCGTACCGCAAGATCTACATCCATCCGATGCATCATGCGGGCTACTACCCCGGTGCCGAGCAGATGGTGTTGAAGCTGCTCTTCGATCCGAAAGACGGACGAGTGCTGGGTGCTCAAGCGACGGGCGGAGCCGGAGTCGATAAGCGCGTCGACGTGTTGGCTGTCGCGCTGCAAGCCAAGCTGAGCGTCTTTGATCTCGAAGAGATGGAGCTGGCTTACGCTCCGCAATACGGGTCGGCCAAAGATCCGATCAACATGGCCGGCTTCGTCGCCGGTGGTTTGCTGCGCAGCGATCATCCTCAAGTCGATATCGAGTCGATCCTCGCCACCGCTCCGAGCGAGCGACCTTTCTTACTCGATGTGCGGACGCCGAAAGAATTCGCCGACGGAAACATCCCCGGCGCGATCAACATCCCCGTCGATGAACTGCGTTCGCGACTCGCCGAGTTACCTCGCGACCGACCGATCGCGGCGTATTGCCAAGTCGGCATGCGCGGCTACATCGCGACTCGCATCTTGCTGCAAGCGGGCTTCTCGGTGTCGAACATCGGCGGAGGCTACAAGACCTACAAGCTGTTTCAGCCCTAACACTGTAAGGACTCTTACTCAGGAGTCCACAGCTTCGTAACAGCGGTACTGGAAGCTCGCCGGGCGCGGCGAGCTTTCATCCGCACATAGGGAGCGACGTAACGGCCCCGGTGCTTAAAGTGACCAGCAGGCGCAGCCGGGTCGCCTCGATACGGCTCGCGCAGGTCTTCGAGCACAAAGCCCGAACGACACAACTCGCCAACAAGCTGATCCCAGCGGTGCATGTACTCGACCGTCCCCGATTCTCGGTACGACGTATCCGCCGTCGGGGGCAAGGCGCCGGTGTGGTAGTACTCGATGCCGATCACGTAGTTGTCGCGCTGGTCGCGACGCACGATCTGCAAACTGGTCGGCTGCTTGTGCTGGCTGATGTAGAGCCCGTCATCTCGCAGGACACGAGCGATCTCGCGATAAACCTTGCCGATGTCGGCTACATAGCACGTGCTGACCGGCTGATGCACGATGTCAAAGCTCTGCTCTTCCAGTGCGCTCAAGTCGTCCATCGACGCTTCGATCGTGCGGACTTGGAAGCCGCGCCGCTTTGCTTCGCGTTCGTCCAATCTCAGCATGGACGGGCTCAGGTCAACGACAGTCACGCGAGCACCAGCCGCAGCGTAAAGCACCGACTGCCAGCCGCCTCCACCTGCCAGACATAAGACGTCCAAGCCTTTGACCGTTGTGGGCAGCCAACCACGACCGTCGAGCGTTTTCAGCGGCTCGCGCAGTTCCTCATCAGTGGCGACATTGGCGAACTGACTACCGGTATCGGCGAGGTGATTCCAAGCGGCTTTGTTTTGGTGCAGATACGACATCAAGAAGGCAATCGAAGGAGACTTAAAGACCGCAGCTCGAACGAACATCGAACTGCGTGAGGAATAAGTCTCGGGAAGATCATCGAGCCGACGCCTCTGAGCAACAGACTGACGTGCCCTTTAGTTGTTGAGGACGCAGTCTTCTCGCCTCGATGTCCACCGTTACTCGACCGCGAATTGAATGCGCGTCGAACCAACTTTCTTAGAAGCTAAATCTTCAGTCTTCAGCAACAACGAGTAGACACCAGCTTCAAGTTGCTGCGGGATCGAGAACTCAAACGAAAGATAGAAATCTTGACGCTTCACGCGACAGAAGTCCTGAGTGACCTTGAAGGGAATCTTATGCACCGGCTTCTCTCCACCGGTCTTGTAGATTTCGATGGTCGAAAGCAGCTGAGTCATTTGCCGATCGCCTTCAGCGGTGGTGGTGCTGAAGTTCTCGACTTCGGCATAGAGCAAAACAGCCGACCCCGGTGGGAATTGATCACGGCTGAGTCGATCGAAATTGCCGTAGCTGTCGATGCGTTGGCAGAACGTGACGTTCCGCAGTTGAAGATCAGCCTGCGACTTCAATTTCTGCGATGCCGTTCGCAACTCAGCCAACGTTTGATTGGCTCGATCAGCAGCTCGCGGCATTCCTTGAGCGTCGAAGTAATCAATCACTGACCACAACATGTGCTGCCAGAATTCTTGCTCGTCTCCTTCGATGCCTTTGATCGGTTCCAGCGCTTGCTCATTGCGACCAGCGATCATGTAAAGCATCCGCAGATTCACGTGATTGCGAACGTGCTTGAGTTTCTCTTCATCAGTCGTCCCGGGCGCGGCAGCGGCGAGTTGGGCTTCGAGCTGCTGAATCAACGTGGTGAGATTCTCGTTCTGATCCAACGGCCCGATCGCAGGTGGTGCCGCAGGATCGACCGCGGCTTGCCCCGCAAGAGTCCAGCCGCGGGAACGTGGATCAAAGGCGTTCTTCGCGGTCTTGGCCGACTGAGCCACTGCTGGCAGCGTGTTGGAGAGAAGCGGTTTGAGACGATCGAGTGGCTGTGTCGCGGATCGTGGTGCTTGTGCTTGGCCCGGCGGTGTCGTTGTCGGTCCACCGTTGATGGCAGGACTCCCAGCCGGGGCGACTCCATTGTCGACGGCACTGCGGGTATTGGGTGTATTAGTAGATACCTGGCCGGCAGCCGTTGTGGCCCCCGGTCCGTTGGACTGAACGGCCCCATTCATCTGTTTGATTTTCGAATCATTCAGAGAATCAAACGGACCAGCACCAGCATCCTTCGTCCGATCGCCCGGCGAGATTGTCGGTAACGAAGGAGCCCCAGGTCCAGCGGGATTAATCGCCGGTAAGCCGTCCCCACTTGAACCGTTCTGCGCAACTTGAGCATTCCCAGTTTGAATGCCCTCGAGCTTCACGCCGTTATCAGTCACAGCAAGCTGCGAAGCGACTGGTTGACTGACATCTTGAGCTGCCCCGTTGTTGGCAGTTGCAGCCGGATGAGTCGTATGTCCCGGAGCGCCAGGGTTGTTAGCAACACCTGTCGGCCAGGGCGAACTACCACCAAATGCCCCTGCTCGCGGATTGGGAGCTTCGAGTGCGGCATTGCGATTCAACGATGGCTGAGGGTTGCGCTGATGTCCGTATTCAACCGCTTGCCGATGCTGCGTGTAGATCTGCTTGAGCGAGGCGAATGGCAAGCTTTGGTAGTGCTGAGCCTTCTGAGCCTGCTGCTCTGGAGGTTCGATTTGCAGGAGTTCCCGAATCATCTCCTCGCTCGTCGGAGCGGGCGTTTGCAGGCCACCTTGCTGGACCGTCTGCTGATAACCGACCTGCTGAATTCCCGAGTCCCGAACGGTCTCTGATCGAGTCGGTTCGGAGTGATTTGATTCCGATCGAGCATGCGATCGACCAACAGACTTGGCCTCTTCGGCCTGCTCAAGCAAGCGCCGAGCGCCCTCCAGGTCTCCGGCCTTCGTCCTGCGAGAGACGGCTTCAGTCAACCGATCTTGAGGATCGACTTCCTGTTGCCGAGTGGTCGCAACCGGTCGGTCAAACGTCGTGCAACCGACTAACGCACAGACCGAAATCAGTGCCCAAGAATGGCGGGACAAAGTCAGCCTCATAGTGGCATCCTTGCCGAGACTAAATGAACGGCTCCGTCCATCACGACTTCGCTTCAGCATCGATCGAGGATTCATCAATCCCGAAAACAACGCGATCAACACGTATCGTTTCGAGTGACAAGCACTCCAGAACGAACCACACGAAGAACGATCAGACAGAGATGTGAGGGTGATGTTGAAACGGGCGAGAGAGGTGTATCGAGGGAGAACCAAGCGAGAACCTGCCAAGACGAAGTCGTTGGGAATGACTTCGAGGTGCAAGTAAGGCAATGGTTGGCGTGAAGAGGAAGGGCGATTCTCGGGAACCCGAGAAGGAAGGGGGAGGGACGCTAGTCCAAAGCCGCGAAAAGCATCAAGACCGGTTACGCGCAGCCATCAAGCAGACCGACAGCGCAACTCATCGCAACAAGAATTCGAGGGCGTGAAGTCTCAGCGGCCAGATGTCGCGAAGTCGTATCGTCGACAGCCGCGACATCAAAATGAGCGGACTTAATCCAGCCGCTCGCGAAGTTCATCCCGCTCTTTGCGAGTCACTTCGAGATCAAACATCAGATACTTGATGTCGAGCCGCAGTTGAGCCAACGCCTCTTGGACGAGGGCCAGGATACGGCGACGCCGCTTCACTGATTCAACGACGCGACCGTAAATGCACTCGAAGTCCTTTTGCTGGGACTCGGGCAACGCAGCGATTGCTTTCGCCATATCGACCAGCTCGCGTGGCAGGTCGTTTTCGCCGCTATCGGGGAATCGTGATTTGTGGGTCATGAGCAGAACTTCTCCAGAAGCTATTTTCGTGAAGCGAGGCCATTGTGCGCCTGGCTGCTCACGATTCTCAAGAGGCTGACGTTAAGCCTTTGCTGTTCGCGACTTAACCGCTCCGCGCGAAGGAGATTGTCTATTTGCAACACGTTGAGATGACGCATCACTTCATCTTGGCCCGTTGTCGAAAGTTATATAGCATCCGGCACTTACGAAGACGGTTTCGGTGAGACCGCGCGGTTGAAACTCGGCATCGTCACTTGAGGACGGGTTGCCCCGCGCGGCCTACTTTTTCCAAAGTCGGAGCCGTGATATTCCGGCTAGCTTGACGACGCAAACTTTGAGGATTCGCTGTGACTCGATGGTTCAAGGACGAACCGACTGGTCGTGCCGATGGCGACAACGACGATTCACAACGTTGTGGCCAATGTCCTCACACGCCCACAGCCAATCGCCCCTCCCGACAGGCTCGATTGCGAGTGGCTTCTCACTTGATAATGAGCCTGATCGGCGTCGCGTTGCTGATCGGCGTCAGCCAGTGCTTTGCACCTCGCGCGATTCTGGCCTCGGACTACATCGACGAGTTCGAAGGTGACACTCCCACTTGGCAACCGTTCTTCCAGAAGAACGCCGACGCTCGATTACGACATCGCCGGAACTCAGAACTCGGTCGCGGCGGTAAGACCTGCGAAGAGCTGCAGATCATCGTCAATAGCGGGCAAACGGTCGTCCGGTTCGAACACGAGCTGCCTCGCTCACTACCGATCGATGATCTCAATTTCTCTGTGGCACTGCGTTCGAACGTGCCCGGAATCAAGGTAGCGCTGCGTTTGGTTTTTCCCAATCAGCAGCATCCCGATCCGTCTATCAGCCAAGTGCTGACTGCTTACCTGGTCGGCGAGAAAGCCTACGTCGACGTTGGCCGTTGGCAGACACTGAATGTGAAGCCCACTCAACGAGCGATGTCCGAGCGAATCAATCGATTGCGAGCCCAATACAAAGGACAGTCGCTCGATCTCTCGGGAGCTTACTTTGATCGAGCCGTGATTCTTGGCGACTTCGCTGCGGGTACGACCGGAGTGCTGATTGATGACTTGGCATGGACGGGATACGTCAGCCCTCAGTCTCGCGAGATCGTGCAAACCAGTGCTGAAGAGTCGGCACCGCAAACTCCATCCCAAGTCCGAATGCGGCACGATCGACTGATTGTCGAAGGCCGACCATCCATCATCCGCTTTACCCCGCACCATGACGAACCCATCGATCGATTGCAGGCACTCGGCTTCAACTTGATCTGGGTCGACGATTACTCGGACTCGCAGCGACTGCAAAAGCTTCGCGATCATGGATTGTGGGCCATGGCGACTCCGCCGCGTCCGCCAGAGAGCGGCGACAATCAAGGCCAGATGCCCGCGCTTGATCCATTCGACCACAAGACGGACGGCGTGTTGTTGTGGTACCTCGCCACTCAAGTTCCAGGCGAAGCACGCTTCGAAGTCGATGCTCAAGCTCGCCGAGTTCGCACAGCAGATCGCCAACGGCAGCGACCAATCATCGCGGACATCGCCGGCTTGGAGCGTTCTTATTCGCGCATCTTGGATGGAGTCGGCCTCACTCGGCATTCGTTGCAGACCGAACTCTCGCTGAAGGGTTATCGCGATGTACTACTGCAGAAGATGAAGATGCTGCGTCCCGGCACTTTCACGGCAACTTGGCTGCAAACCGAAATTGAAACTGGCCCGCAAACTCGCATCGTGCCGCTGATCGAACCCGAGCAAATCCGACTGCAAGGATATGCGGCACTCACGGCAGGCTGTCGCGGAATTGGATATTGGAAACGCACGGCACTCGATGCTGAATCCGTCGGGTCTCGGGAACGCGAATATGCCATCGCGATCCTCAATCAAGAGATTGAACTGCTGGAACCGTGGCTCTCCACGCGAACCGTCATTGACTATCAGAAAGTGCCACTCGGCAAGCTCGCCGAAGATGCCCCCCCATTAGCCGAACGGCTGAAGTCCCAAAGCACTCGTCTGCGAATTAAGTCCGACACCAAGAAGCTCACCAAGTCGTCTTCCAGCGGCGAGCGATTCATCTCTTCGTCCGACGATGAGATCGAGATGGCCATCGTTCATTGCCCGGAAGGCATGCTGGTGGTGCCGATGTGGTTTCAAAAGAACTCGCAATTTGTGCCAGGTCAGATGGCGGCTCGCAACGTCGAGATCGTCATTCCCAGCGTGCCAGATACAGCAACCGTCTGGGAGTTAACCACCACTCGCGTCCGCACCCTCAAGCAACAGCCGATTTCGAGCGGCGTGAAAATCAAGCTCGACAACTTCGACCAAGTGACGGCGCTCGTCGTTTCGACAGATCCCAATTGGGGCCGACAGATCCGCGAGAAAGTTGACGGAATGATGGAACGCAGTGCCGTTCTATGGCTGAACCTCGCAAAGGAGAAGCTCGAACGAGTCCGAGGTATCGACGCCGAGTTGCAACGCATGGGAGTCGGGACGCCCGAGAGCGTCGGACTTTTGGATCGAGCACAAATGCTGATCCGAACTGGCGAAGGGACCTTTCAGAAGGTCGCGGCTGCCCGACAGTCTCGAACAGGTGGAGTAACTCCCGTCGGTTATTCCACGGGACTCGATTTCGATTCCGTCCGCGAGTCGGCCACTGGAGCACTGCAATCTCTTCGCATTCTGCAACGACTGCACTGGGAACGGGCGATCGAGAATCGTCCCAGCCCGCTGTTCACTCCGTATTCGACGTGCTTCCAAACACTGCCCGACCATTGGAAATTCATCGAACGGATTGGTTCTGGCCCCGTGAATGATGCGACCAATTTGCTAGCCAACGGCGACTTCATCCAGGTCGATACCGCAGCATTGTTCGCCAAGGGTTGGCAGCAATCGCGCGATGAGATCGAAACTCTGCAATCGGCGGCAGACGTCATTCAATCCACTGGCGAGCACGGGAACTGCTTGCGATTGCTGTCTCTTCCAAAGCCCAACACCGACCCGCCGACGTATGTGGACGGCACCCCGATCTCAATTTCCACACCGGCGATTGCCGTGAGAGCTGGGCAGATCGTCCACGTATCGGGATCCATCCGCATTTCGATTCCGCCGTCAGCCACGCTCGACGGTGTGTCGTTGCAAGAAAGCCTCACCGGCAGTCGCTTGCAGTGGAAACAAACGCGAGGCTGGCAACGTTTCGAGTTCGTTCGCGAGGTGAAAGTGGATAGTTCGCTCACGCTGAAGTTCACACATCACGGACTCGGCGAAGTGTTCTTCGACGACCTACGGGTTGTCGCTTACGACAATCGCGCCGCAGTTCGACGCTGAACCGTACCGACCTCCGGCGTTTCCGCAGGACACTCGCTCCCCGGCGGAGCCAAGAAACGAGTGGAATTACCGAGGTATCCGCGGACTTTGAAAGATTTCTGCCCAAGTCGAAAAAAGATCTACGGATGCCCCACGGCTTGGCGATTGACTCCATAGCCATAAAGTCTGGCGTCGCGATGCGTGAAATCTGAAGCCAATCCAACAACGATGTTGCTGGTTGGCGGAAGGTGTTGAAGAATCCCGGCCTCGTTAGTTGGGAAGCTGTAGGACGAACCAACGGAACGTCCCCGTCAGCGTCTCTCATCTCCATCGTGCTCCAGAGTTTTGGAACCGGTCAGTAAGCCACTCCCGGAATGGGCTTCAGGAAGATATGGCAGTTCGTTCTCCACATTCACGACGTCTCGTTAATGCGACTCGTACCGCTGCGCCGGTATCGAGCGAGTGCCGCATCGCCGAGGCCCTGGAAGACCGAACGCTCCTGAGTGCCACCACCGAACTTATTGATATCTCTCAACTGCCCGCCGAAGACAGCGTTGACGTTGTCGCCGAAGAATCGATCGACAGAACCAAGGTCGAAACGATTTCCTTGGAAGGGCTGGTTGCGAGTTACTTGGAAGCACAGTTGGCGTTTGCAGAGACAGCCGACTGGGAGTCGTCGGTCGAAGCTCGGGATCTCTTCGGAGAATTTCGGCTGACGGCTCTCGCGTTTATCGGGAAGGATGGCGTCCCTTTAGATCAGACTGACGAGGGGACGTCTCCTTACTACGAAGTCGTATCCGCGATTCCGCTGAATCCCATCGAGAAACAGCCGGATGCCAAAGGCGATCTAGAACCGACAGAGACTCGCGATCCTGAAAGCCAGGAAAAGATTCTCGACGTAGCTGGAGTCTCCCCGAGACGGCCATCGCCGAGATCACTTACGGCGACGGACGCAGCGAGAGCTATCTCGTCACGATCGTGGTCCATCAAATGTCCGTTTCGAGCGAGCCTTCGATTGGCGATGGTTCGTTGCTGACCATGGGTTTCCCAGGCTTTGCGAATACGGTCCCGGACCTCAACGAACCATCTCATAACCGCACGTCATCGATCGCGATCCCCACCGAGGACTTCGGTGACAACGCTAGCACCGAAGTGCAAGCAATCGTCGTCCGCCGAGATGACTCGCCGACCGTCACCAATCGCGATTCAGCCAACAATCCCGTCACCACTTCAACGGGTATGGTGGTCACCTCTGACGAATCGCCAACACAACAAAAGTTTGCCGCGAGCGTCGCAACCGTCGGCTTCGAGCCCACTGAATTTGTGACTTCGGAGTCGGACTCAGCCGAGTTCATGACGGTCGCCTTCGAAAACTGGAGCGTTGATGACGCGACGCTCGCAACTCCAGCCACATTAACAGTCGGTGCTGTCGCCAGCGTCGAAACTCAGTTGCTGCTGCTAGCGTCGATCCAGCCGAGATCAGCGGAGTCGTCGCCGAGCCGCTCCAGCCGGTAATTGGCTTCGCCAGCACCGTCGTTGTGATGCTCCAAACGCTCGGGCGAACGGCCATGCTCGCCGTGTTTGGCGATGCGGGTTCGGGTGGCGGTCCAATCGCGGAGTTCGTTGAACCAATCATCGATCTCGCCGACATCGGTGCTCCATCGGAACGCTGGGAACTCAAGACCGTTGACTCAGTAATCCCCGAGCCGATCGCTCAGGCGGTCAATGGGGATCGCCACTTCGAGATTTGAAACATCGGCCCTGCAGCCAATGTCGATGGCCAGTTGCCCGACGTAGCCACGCTGACGTTGCTCACTCTGCCAAGGCATGGAGTGCTCGAGCATGTCGGAGTGAAGCAGAACGTCTTCCGCTATGTGCCCGATCCAGGCTTTAGCGGCGTCGATGAATTCCGGTATCGCCTGAAGTCTTCGTCTGGCCAAAACCATGAAGGCCAATTGGTCATCAATGTTCCGACTCAGACTTCGCAAGCTGGCCTAAGAACCGCAACTCGCGACATCGAAGTGCGATTGGAAGTCGATCTAAATGTGGCTGCCACCAATCATGCCTTCGAGGCCTTTGAAGACTGGCGCGGCGGATTGGATTAGCAAGGCGTCGAATCTCGTCGCTCAGGTTTTCATCGCGCCCACGTCGATTGAATGCGACCACATCAACCAGTTCTCTTCGATCAGCTTGCTAAGGCGATCTTGCTGAATAGCGGTCGCAAAGAAACGGCGCAGTTCGAGTCTCGCGTTTCATGGGACTGATGAAACACGAGGATCATCCATAGGTCAGTCCCCTCTGCCGCATCTGACTTTGACCTCTCATGAATTTCCCGACGACGCGCTACACACTGATTCAACGCATTGCGACCAGCACGGCCGAAGCTGACTGGGCCGTCTTCCTCACGGACTATTGGCGTCCCATCTGTCGCTTCGCTGCGCGATGGGGTCGAGTCAGCCTGCACGATGCTGAAGACGTCGCGGCGATCACTCTGGAAACGGTGATTCGCAACGGACTGCTTGCACGTTGGACCGAGGATCGACGAGCACGCTTGAGAACTTTGCTTTGCGCGGTTGTCCGCAAGGTGCTCGCGAATGAAAGCCGTAAGCGACGTCGCGAAGCTGCCCGTGTTCGAGACTATGTCGATGAGCTATGTGCCGAACTGAAGTACGACGAGCTTGCAGCGGAACCAATCCCGCGCGGCGAAACCGATGCCTTCTATGAAGCCTGGGCCGAGGAGTTACTGCAAGCAGCCGTTGAGTCGTTGCTCGATGACTATCACCGTGAAGGTCGGGGCGACTACTTCCGCGTGTTCTATGGCCGTGTTTGCGAGGGCATGGCGGTTAAAGAAATCTGCGAGCTGCTCAACATCAAAGTGACCGACGCGGACAACTACTTTCGACATGCTCGCAATCGACTCGAGACGAGGCTGCGAGAACTCGTGCGTTGGAATGTCGCGAGGTATGTCAGCGCCGCCGACGCGAGCCAAGAGTTTGAAATGGAATGGGGCCGGCTCGGTGAATTCCTCACTCAACATGGTGGGCTCGAAGATGCACTGCGTCGGTCCTATCAAGAATTCAGCACCGACGAATTGCGTGAACGAGAAGTCGAATCCATGACCTCCATCATGAAGAACGTCCGCGATTACATGCGCGAGCGAGCCGGTGGGTGATCCTCGTTGCGATCGTTATTGCCTTTGTCACTGACCGGATTCGGTAAGGAAGAATCATGTCCGCAACTCCTTCGCCTGCTGCTGACGATGCCGAGCGCACCACGGCGATTTGGGTCGCGCGACTTTCACCGCGCGATTGCGTGCATGTCGTTCGAGAGATGGCCGTCACCGTTCAACAGTGGCACCAGCAAGATCTCTTACATCGAGCCATTCACTTCGAGTCATTGCAATGGCCGCGCGAGTCCGAGCATCCACAGCTCTCGGAACCATCGCCAGATTCCATCGAGTTCGGTGGCCCGTTCGCAGATCCCGATCTTTGCCCGCCCGAGCTACGAAGCTCTCGCACGATTCAACTGCCCTGCTCGCTCCAGCAAGCGCAACGAGTGCTGACCGAACACGGGGCACTCATGTTGCCCGATCGCATCGACGTCTATCAGCTCGGGACGCTGCTTTGCCGACTCGTCAGTGGGAAGTCGATCCGCGCCTACCTCAGCAGTCCGGCCACAATGAGCCGCGTGCCGAAGCTCATCCGCAATGTCATTGATCGCTGCATCGGGTACGACGAATCGAATCGTGTCGAAAATCTTACAGCCTTGATCGACTTACTAACGGCCACTCAGGAAGAACGAGGACTGTCGAACGACGCGCCGGCGACAACTCAGAAAGACACCGACGTTGTCGCGAGTACTCAAACGCGAGTTGCTCGCCGAGTCCCGCCGTTTCAACAGCTCGGTCATTTCGATGTCTTGGAAGAGATCGGGCACGGCGGCATGGGAGTCGTCTATCGCGGCTTTGATCGATCACTCGATCGCACCGTCGCGCTTAAGGTGCTGCATCCTCGATTTGCGAGTGATCCGTCTTTCGTCAAACGCTTCAAAGCCGAAGCCACGGCAGCGGGTAAGCTCAACCATCCGCATTTGGTGCCCATCTACTTCATCGGCGAAGACTCGGGGCGTCACTTCTTTGCCATGCAGTTCATCGACGGGGAATCGCTCGCCGAACGACTGCATCGAGTCGGCAAGCTCTCGCGCGAAGAAGTCTTGGCCATCATGCAGCAAGTGCTGCTGGGGCTCGCTGCGGCTCATCGACAAGGCTTCGTTCATCGTGACATCAAGCCCGGCAACATCCTGCTGGACCGCGAAATCGGCTCAGCGCTGCTGACCGACTTTGGGCTGGCATGCGGGCCAATCACTGACGAACCCGCCGATCCCAACTTGGTGATGGGCACTGCCGAGTACATGTCGCCCGAGCAAGCGCAAGGCAACCGCATCGACGCTCGCTCGGACCTCTATTCGGTAGGCGTCGTGCTCTATCAGTTGCTCAGCGGGCAGACTCCGTTCGACGCCAACACACCGTCGAGCCAAATGATTCATCATGTCTGCGAGCAGCCTCAGCCTCTGTCCAAGGTGGCTCCGCAGATCGAACCGCCGCTCGTGCGCATCGTCGAACGACTGCTCAAGAAACGTCCCGACGACCGCTACCAGTCGGTCGAAGAAGTGCTGATCGACTTGCAGCAATTGCCCGGCCAACAGCCGCTCGTCTTGCCGGGACAGCCGCTGACTCGCACGCTGACGACCGTCGAATCCAAGAACCGTTGGACGATCGGTCGCATTGCGAGCTTCAGCATCGTCCCGTTGCTGTTGTTGGCAGCGTGGTTCATGAAGCCCGCCAATGATGTGCGTGGCACAGCGTTGACTCGACATGCCGACGCCGTCCTGGCCATGACCTTTAGCCGCGACGGCAAGACGCTTGTTACCGGCGGAGGTCACTCAACGTCGCTCAAGGATGCCGGTGATACCTGCTTGAGATTGTGGGACGCCGAGTCCGGTCAAATGCTGAAACAGTCCGAGCGATTGCCGATCGGCCCCGAGCGATTGGTACTGCTGGAACCCACCCGCCGAGTACTTTCTATTGCATCAGCGCGAGAAGGCACGGGCACAGCCGTTGTTTGGGATCCTCAAACCGGACGACAAGAAGCACCGGCGTTCGATGAGCCTTTCGCGTTCCACTTTGATGCCGTGCTCGTCGATCGTTCGACCGTGCTCGCAGTCGGCAATCGAGGACTGGTCGAGCTGCACTGGAGCGAAGACAGCGGCTCGATGAAGCAACGATTACTCCGCCCAACCCAAACGCCGCTGCGAACAATCGCCGTCGCCGTCGATACCAACCCGCCTCAGATCTTTGCATCCACTCCCAGCTCAGACGGCGAGTGCATCGTGCAGTTCGCGGGGCGCGACTATCGCGAGCAAGCTCGATGGATCGCGACCGAAGGACCGATCGTCGCGCTGGCCGTTTCTGGCGACGGGACGATGCTCGTTGCGCGGACAACGTCGATCAAAGGCGATGTCGGAGACCTCGTCGTGGCGATGCGAGTCGGTCAGCGCGAGCCGCTTTGGACGGTGCGAACGAAAGGTGCCGGCAGTCGCGGCCTTTCGATGAGTCGTGATGGGCGCCGCGTCATTGCGATCGCCGAGCCCGTTGCATTCCGTCAGCGAGTTGAAGCCAGCGAGTCGAACGAAAGCTCAGCAAACACTTCGAACCCCGCTCAAGCGGCAGTCGTACTCGATGGCGAGACCGGTCGAGAAATCTGCCGACTCAAAACCGGCAGCACGCAGTTGCAATCAGTCGCGATCAGCCCCGACGGCAAGCAGGCAGCACTCGGCGACAACGAAGGCCGAGTCGTCTTTAGCCGCTTGCCGTAATCGCTTGCGAGAGTCGCTCGATCAATCTTATTGGAACCGTTCTTCCACATCGGCCTGAGACGGCGAAAAAGGCACAGATCTCACGCAGGGATCGCAGAGAAGATGCCATTCGGCCTCGTCTTCGGCTCAGCGTTCTCAGCGCCCTCTGCGTTTCAGATGCATTAGCTCCACCCGATCGAGCCCACCACGACAGCCCTTCCGATCGAGAGTGAACCGACGCCGTTCTCTTCTTTGCGTCCTTGCACCTTGGCGACTGTGCGTTGAATGAATCTCTGCCCGCCAAGAAAGACGGCCTCGCTACCCGTCTTGCCCTCCCACGCTAACGTCGATGGCCTATCACTCGATCCCCACTGTTCGCTCCACGTCAATTCGAATGCCAACACCATGACGACCGATCTATCGCTCTCGCATCGCCCCGTTTCGAACTTCTTGTCTGCGGATGATCTGGCTGCGGACGCGCAGCAGTTCGAACTCACTTCAGAGCAACTCGCCTTCTATGACCAGCACGGATACGTCTCAGGCATTCGCATCTTCTCCGACGAGCAAGTTGATCAACTACGTGAGCAACTGGCTGAGTTGTTCAATCCGCAGCACGACGGACATGAGCTGTGGCATGAATACCACTCGAACGAATCAGCCGATCCCAACACGGTCTTGTTTCATGCCCTCGGAGCCTGGCGCATCAAGCCCGGCTTTCACGACGCTCTCTGGAGTCCTCGATTCACCACGCCCGCCAAGCAGTTGTTGCAGGGACCAGTTCGATTTTGGCACGACCAGTTGTTCTGCAAGCCGGCGCGACATGGTGGCGTCGTGGCTTGGCATCAGGACTATTCGTATTGGACCCGCAGCCAACCGATGGCGCACCTCACATGTTGGATCGGCCTTGATGACGCCACATGTAGCAACGGTTGCATGCAGTATGTGCCCGGCAGTCATCAATGGGATCTACTGCCCATCACCGGCCTGGCCGGAGACATGAACGCCATTCGCCAAGTTCTGAATGACGATCAATGGGAGCGGCTCAATAACCCCGTCGCCATTGAACTCAAAAAAGGCGAAGCGACGTTTCATCATCCGCTGATGGTGCATGGTTCGAGAGAGAACACGACGGACGGACCGCGCCGCGCGTATGTCATCAACGTGCTTCGAGACGGAGTTTGCGCCTTCAGTGATGGTCCTCTGATGCAGGGCATTCCGGTGATCGACAAGGGCGCCAAGATCGAAGGCCAGTTCTTCCCGATGCTGCGTGATTGAGGAAGTGACAGACCGGTGCGTTGCTTGTCGTGGGGCACGTTTCCAACGTGCCTCATTCCAGAAGAGAGAAGCAGGTTAAAAACGTGCTCTACAAAGATTCTGAAAGACGACCACATGACTGAAACATCGCGTCCGTCACAATCCATCGTCACGTCAACTTGCTGCCAGAACTGCCATGCGTCGCTTCCAACGGAGTACGTCCGGATGGGGACCGCTCGGAGATGTCCGCACTGCCTTCACATGACCGTCCCGCGTGTTCCTAAAGGCGGTTCCTATTCGATGTCTGGCTGCAAGTTGAGCTTCGAGAATTTCGAGGGACTTCTCTCAGATGCGCTGACAGATGACAGCGGTCGTGTAATCGAGCTACTTCGAACGTGGTTCGGTTACGACATCGTTCAAGTTGGCCCCGACATTCTCATTCGCAACGCGGCCGGCGAGATGATCGACAAGCTGTGGCTGCATCTTTGCATTCAATCCGACGCCGCTCGGCAAGGCGATCTCTACAACGCCGCGATGACACTCTGGCGATAAGGACTTCAGAAGCGTGCATCGCGCAGAGAGCCCGAGACTTCGCTCCTCCACCGGTCACCGATACAACCCGCCGCGCGGTTCGGGCAGCAGAGTCCCGACGCGAGTTTGTCAGTTGCATCCGCCCGCTTCAGGAGTCTGTTTCGCATGACCGCTATTCCCGTCGAACATGTGCTCGTTGTCCCCACGTTGCTGTTTCACGAGATCGGTTACTTCCAAGGCTTTCACGAGAACGTCGTTCCGTATCTGAAGACGCTGCTCGATCCTGCTCATACCCGGTACATGCCCCGCGATCTGGCCGAACAAGACCCAAGCTATAAGCAGCTCATCCCGTACTGCATCTTCCGTCATGGCGATGACATCTTTTGTTACACACGCGGCACGGCTCAGGGAGAAGCTCGCCTACACGCCAAACGCTCCATCGGAGTCGGCGGGCATATCTCGACCGTTGATCGCGACTCGTCAGCCGAGCCATACGCCGCCGGCATGCAACGAGAGCTCGACGAAGAAATTGAGATCTCGACAACGTACTCGTCGCGAATGTTGGGACTACTCAACGACGACTTAACTGAAGTTGGCAAAGTGCATCTGGGAGTCGTCCACATTTTTGAATTGAACGCGCCGCAAGTTGCGCCCCGGGAAAAGTCGATGATTAAGGCCGGGTTCGTGCCATTGGCACAATTGGTCCAGGAAAAGGATCAATTTGAAACGTGGTCGCAAATCTGTTTGGACTTCTTGGCGAAGTAAGCCGACAGGCAAACCGCCTCAAGCCGGCCAGCAACGACCACTCGTAACAAATCCCACCAGACAGCGACTCATCAGCAGTAGTCAGTTCGGCTCAAGGATGCGCCGACCACCTTTAGACAAAGGAGTGTCTCGATGGACCTTTCACGACGCGGATTCTTTGCGGCGGGTGCGATCGCCGCAGCAGCGGCAGTGCCCTCATTGGCAGCGGCTCAAGATGCCGCCAAGACAGCGACCGCCGCAACCGCGACACCAGCAGCCCCAGCAGCACCGGGCCAACTCACTGAAGAGCAACTCGACAAGCTGCTTAAGGCTATGGGGCTCAAGCCCGACAAAGTCGAGAAGCGTTACGACTTCGTGTTCCGCTCGGTCTACAACAAAGAAGACTGGGATCTATCGATGACCGCGGTGCTCAGCGCCGACGGTAAGTCGATTTGGATCATGGCTTGGCTCGACGAGATGCCGAAGTCGGCCGCCGATGTTCCACGTACTTCGTTGCTGCGACTGCTCGCCGCCAACGATCGACTGGGCAATGGCAAGTTCTTCGCTTACGTCGCGACCAATCGTCGCTTCGTTCTGCAGCGCGTCATGCCGAACGAGAACATCTCCACCAAGATGTTCCGCGATGCTCTGCAAGACCTCGGTACTGCCGTCGTCGAATCCTATCCCTATTGGTCCGTCTCCAACTGGAGCGACAAGCCAGCCACGGGAACTGCCGGTGCCACTGCGGGGACCTCGCAACCTTCGGACCAAGGCGTGCAGCAGTCGCAGCCTGGCCTGCAAGGAGCAGGCAAGAATCCGACTCGCACAGCCACTTCCGACAAGGGCACTGCGATCAAGTAGTCGCAGGTCGCAAGTCGTAAGCTAGACCACAGCACGCCCAGAGCGTTGAGAGTCCGTCAGAGTTCTCGTTCTGACCAGTCTCAATGTTCTGAGCGTGCTGTCTGCTTTTCGATCGGCGACTCACGCGTCTTCATTTCGGGAGATGCGAGTCGCGGAGCGACTCGCCTACGTAGCTCAGTCGCTCCGCGACTGAGATTGCCAACCCGAAGTCTTCGCATTGAAGACGCACTGGCGCCGAATGCCGTTTGCTTCAACGCTCTCTCCTCCAACATCGACTTCATGCCGTCTCACTCATTACCCGCCGATTCTGATGACGCCTTCGAAGCGGAGCTGACCGGCTTTCCGTCGGCGACAGAAGGCACCGCCAATCAGGCGCGCGAGGGAGTTGAGGTTGTTGTGAGTCGCTTCACCGATGAACTGCGTGAAGGCAAGAGCCCCAGCGTCGAGGACTATTGTCGGCGCCATCCGCACTTAAAGGACGAGTTGCTTGAGCTGCTGCCGCTCGTCATGAGCCTTGAGAATTGGAGTGTCGACAAAGAAGTCGAGTGCGTTCGCAGCACGATCCCGGCGGACTTCACCATCAAAGAAATCGGACGCTACCAAGTCGTTCGCGAGATCGGCCGCGGTGGCATGGGCATCGTGTTTGAAGCGATTGAATCCGACACCGGTGAAAAGTTCGCCGTCAAACTGCTACCGTTGCGAAACGTCTCCGATGTTGAACGTCGCAAGGATCTCTTTCGTCGAGAAGCAGCCACGATCGCTCGCTTGCGTCATCCACACATCGTCCCGGTCCACTCGTTTGGCAGCTATCAGGGCTATACCTACTACGTGATGGGACTCATTGAAGGCGTCAGTCTCGATCGCATCATTCGGCTCATGCGAGAAACGCAAAAGCCAGTGGCGATCGCCAGTCTGTTGCCCAAGACTCGCACCGCGATTTCGGTCGATATGCATCCGCTGTCAGTGCTCAGTCCTGATGCGTGGAAGTCATTCGCCAAGATCGGCATGCAAGTGGCGTTGGGACTGGCTCATGCTCACAGCAAGGGCGTCCTGCACAATGACATCAAGCCTGCCAATCTTTTGATTGATCGAACCGGCCACGTGACCGTCACGGACTTCGGTGTGGGGCAAGGTTCGGCGCAAGCGACGACTGTGCAAGAAGGCCATGCTCCCGGCACGCTCAGATACATGGCACCGGAACGCTTCTCGGGCCAATACGATGCCCGCAGCGACGTCTACTCATTGGGTGCCACGCTGTATGAGCTGATCACTCAAACGCCGATCTTCGAAGTCGAAGACCGTCAAAAGCTCATTCAATGTGTGCTGCACGAAATGCCGAAAAAGCCGCGTGAATTCAATCCGCAGATCCCCGAACCGCTGCAGCGAATCGTGATGCGAGCACTCGCCAAAGATCCTGCCGTGCGGTTCGCTTCGGCTGATGAACTGCGAGCCGAGCTGCTGCGATTCATCAACGATCGTCCGATCTTGACCCGAACTCCATCACTATGGAGTCGACTCTTCAGACGCAGAAAGTGAGGCCCAGAGCCATTCAAATTCGAGCCGTTTCCGTGTGCTTGACGGGCCGACAGAGTTAGCCCTACGTTCCGCCCGCGATTCACTGAACCGGCTGCTTGTGATGAGGATCCGCGAGCAATGGTGCTGTTAGCCCCGGTTTGATGCTTGACGCTTGCAGTGCTGGCGACCCGATATCGGCGACGACGACGCACTGTTCCGGCTGATGCCGCGACATGATTTTTCATGAGACGAGGCCCCCGGAAGTCATCGTCTCGAACTGGTGTAGAAGTCCGCTGCCGGACCGAATGGATTTCGGGGTTGTGGCCTCAGAGCACTTTCGAGTCGACTTCGCACGATCCTCACGGAGCCACAGTCGCCAGACTGAGGTTGATGGGCCGAATCAAGATGCGTCTACGCTCTGGCGAGCGTGGCTACTGACGACCGAAGTTCCTTCCGTCGGCAACATAACTCCGGCTTCAAACTGAGCCGTTCAATAACTTCCTTAACCCTAGAGAGAAACATGTCAGACCTGATCGCTCCTCATGGTGGCTTATCCGAGCCCGTTTGTCGCACTGTTCCTGCGGCGGAAGTCGCGGGCTTCTTGGCCGAGGCTGCTGCCCTTCCGAAGGTGCCTGTCTCCCAAGCGGACCTGTCGACCGTCTTTCGCTTTGGCGACGGCACACTCAGCCCGCTGACCGGCCCAATGTGCAGCAAAACCTACAACCGCGTTCTCGACGAGTCCGTTATCGAGAACAACGGCAAGCTCTACGCATGGACGATTCCACTCGCATTCCCCATCACCGCTGAATTGGCCAAGACACTCAAGGCTGGCCAAAAGGTGGCGCTGACCGCTCCGAACGGAGACATCGTTGCGACGCTCGACATCAACGACGTCTACGCTTGGCCGAAGCTGAAGTATCTGCGATCCGTATATCTCACCGACCGCGTTGACCATCCCGGTGCCGACATGGTCATCAAGGGCGAAGCTGATAAGTCGCACTTGATCGGCGGCACGATCCGCGCGATTCCTCAACCGAAGAACCCAGCGTTTGGCCAATACGTGCTGACGCCTCGCGAAGTCCGCAAGCTGTTGGCGAGCAAAGGTTGGAACGCTGTCGTGGCCTTCCAAACTCGTAACCCGCTGCACCGCGCTCACGAGTACGCTCTGGTCTACGGCCTCGAGTGGCTCTTGAAGAACGGCTTCAACGGCGGCGCGGTGTTGAACCCGCTGATCGGCGAAGTGAAGGGCGACGACGTCAACGCCGAGATCCGCATGCAGACCTACGAGAAGCTGATCTCCGACCGCTCCCTGGGCGACGGCGACAGCGACCCTGAAGTTTGGAAGCCTCGCAACGAGAGCGTCCCAGACCGAGTCAGCTTGCTCGGCCTGGACATCAAGATGTTCTACGGGGGGCCGAAGGAAGCCATCATGCACGGCATCTATCGCCAGAACATGGGCTACACCCACATCATCATCGGCCGTAAGCACGCCGACGCACCGTACGCCAATGGCGAAGCGATCTGGGGCGACTTCGACGCTCAGGAGATCTTCAACAAGCTCGGTGGCGAACTGCAGATCAAGCCGATCAACGTTGGCTTCGCGGCTTACTACGAGTCCATCGGCCGCGTCGATTTGATGGAGCGTCATAAGGATGAGAAGCCTTGGTCGATCTCGGGCAAGGACATCCGTGCGACTCTGCAAAAGGGCGAGTTGGTCGATCCACGCATCATGCGTCCGAGCACCTCGAAGATCCTCGGAGCAGCGATGAAGGTCGGCTAACGGCCATCGGATTCGCTGACTTGAGAATCGAGTCGCGGAGCGACTCGACTACGTAGCTCAGTCGCTCCGCGACTGAGAAGCACCAGCAACGGTGCGAAACAACGCATCAAACAAGAAGCCGGAACTGAGATGCTCAGTTCCGGCTTTCTTCGTTTTCACATGCCATAGAAGAGGGGTCAGGCACTTCGGAAATTCGGAATTGGGCGAGCATGCACATAACTCGCACTCATTGCCATCATTCGCCCAATTCCGAATTTCCGAAGTGCCTGACCCCGCCGATAACTCCGCCGACCAACACACTGACAGCCCACAAACGAAAGCCGAATTGACTCATTTGTTCGAAGCGGGCTATATCGCGCGGCCATCGACGAGAACTCGCCATTCACTCCCAAGGAAGGGAAGCATGACTCAAGACACATCCGCCGTTTCTGGCCTCGGTGCGGACTGGTCCGATCGCATTTCGCCAGGATCGCTGCCCGATGGTCGACCGGTCTGGGAGATCAATCGGCACGAGACCGAGTTCCTCTACTCCGAGATCTTCCAACAAGACCTCTACTTCCGACGCGGCATCGCCCTGCCCTCTCAGGCCATAGTCTTTGATGTCGGAGCCAACATCGGAATGTTCTCGCTGCGTGTGAACGCGTCATGGCCCGATGCCACCGTCTTCGCCTTCGAACCGTCACCGATCTGCGCGGAAGCATTGCGACGAAATGTCGGAGCGGCGGGAATGCAGGCTCACGTAATGGAGTGCGGCGCGACCTCTAAGAATGGTTCGAGCGTCCTCACGTTCTATCCCGGTTACTCGATCCTCTCAGGCTTTCATGCACGCCCCGAACAAGATCGTTCCGTCTTGCGTGAGAGCATTCGAGATGAAGCCAACCGACGCGGCGTTTCAAAGTGGCTGACGGACGCGGCACTCGATCGCATGGCTCAACAAAAACTTGGAGAGCCACTGCATCTCGCGTGTGCGATGAGAACATTGTCGTCGGTCATCAATGAGCATCACGTACCCCGCATCGATCTGTTGAAGATCGACGCCGAACGCTGCGAACTCGAAATCCTCAACGGCATCAACGCCGCTCATTGGCCGCTGATTCAGCAAGTTGTCATGGAAGTACACGACCAAGACGGCGACGTCCTGGCCGAGATCCTCAACATCTTGAATCAAGCCGGCTTCAAGGTCGCTCACGAGCAACAAGCCGATGGTTCCGAAGCCGGTCTGTTTGATGTGTATGCCACTCGAAATTGATCGCTCGGAAACGGATCGGTGAATCAAGTCCATCCTCAGCCCGCATTCAACCGACCTTCGATGTAACGACTCCCACACCACAATCGAACGACCGACTTCGAGTCCGTCACTCGCGTCATCGCCCATCAGCCGATCGCCTTAAGGCATCATCCTGTTTCAAAGCTGCAGTCCTCTCAATTCGAACTTGTCACGGAAGACAACCTGAATCATGACCGCCTTGGCCACATCCACAGCGACTGCCTCACGCGCACCCGCGACGAGATTGGTCACATTCAACGGCAGTCGTGGCGAGTGGTACGACCGACTCGTTCGAAAGCTCGAACCACATCACGGCCTGAGGAACGCGGACTTCGTCGACTACTTCTATTGCGGTGGCGAGTGGTGCCGGTTGAACCTGCTCGTCAACGAAGCGGACGATGTCCTCGGAGTTCTGGGGCATGAGTGCGTGCCCTTCGATGTGCCGAGTCGCCAAATCACGCTGGGCTTTGGATCTAACTTTCGAGCGTTTCAAAGTGGAGCCGGCGGAATTCTGTTTCTGCATTGGCTCAAGCAGTGCGACTTCGGCTTGATCTTTGGAGGCAGCCCGGACACTCACAAACTGCTCGATCCGCGCCGTTGGACAACGTACCCCGGCGTCACTCAGTTCGAACTCAACGCCGCCTTCTCCGATAGCCCGAGCGACGTGTGGTGGAAGAAAACTGCCAAATGGCTGATCGAGCACTCGCCCACGCGACGCCGAGTCGATCAGCTTGAAGCAGCCCTGACAACTTCTCCCCTCGCCCCTATGGGGAGAGGGGAG
>OMIV01000281.1 GCA_900299185.1 Planctomycetaceae bacterium | reverse complement strand
GGCTGATCTTCGCGAGTGGCTGGCCGACCGACTTGCCGCGCGACTTGGAATGAGTCAAGCTAACCGCGAACCGAAACTCCCGCCCGATGAAGCCTTGTTCGTGGTCCCCGACAAGTTGGTGAAGATCCTGAACCGAGACCTTCAAGCGGCGGGAATTCCCAAGCGCGACGACCGAGGCCGAACGCTCGACGTTCACGCTCTGCGAACGACCGTTGGGACGCATCTCAGCAAAGCCGGTGTCTCGCTGCGAACGGCTCAAGCGGCGATGCGACATTCAATGCCGACACTCACGGCGAACTTCTACACCGACCCGCGACTTCTCGACGTTCACGGAGCGGTTGAGACATTACCGACGCTCTCGCTGACCGCGACTCGGAAGGATGCCCCCGAGGTCATGCGAGCGACCGGGACAATGGGCAACACGAACTTGGACTTGGCAAGTTCCCTTGTACCAAATCTTGGACGAACTTCCGGCAAACCATGTCTTTCGCTGGCGCGCATTGGCACAGAACCGGAACAAATAAGCGACGAGCAGCTAGAAACGAAAAAACCCGAAAACGAAGGCGTTTCCGCATCATTTTCGGGGTTTAACGAGAGTCGGAGTGACAGGATTCGAACCTGCGACCCCCTGGTCCCAAACCAGGTGCTCTAGCCAAGCTGAGCTACACTCCGTGCCGAAGCGGGGCGGACTCTAGGTAGTCGTTTAGAGACCGTCAATCGGGCTTTTGTTGAGATCAAATCCTCTTGGTTAACAGCTCCTCATTGGTTCTTAAGTATGAGATGCGGAAGCTCAATAAAGGCAGCTAACTCGATGGCATCCAAGGTGTTGCTGTGATGTAGACTTTTCTTGATGAGTCTTATGAGTCTGTATCGTCGGCCATGAGAAATCGACCTTCGTGATCAATGTCACGATATGGAAGACTGTTTTGTCGAGAGGGTCGTCGACCGTTTGTGGACTCGTCAGGATGGCGATTTCTCTCCATGCCTAAACGGGGCCTGCGGGTCGATGACTTGCCAAGTTGGTTGACGCGACTGGGACACTGATTCATGCCGGAAGTTCGACAAGATTTGCTCCTGAAGCACCGAGTCATTTTCGCTCCAGAGCGAGCTGCTCGGCCTTTCGAGCATCGATCGACGGCAAACCTGCAACCATTGAGTCGTTGCCCATTTTGCGTCGGTCACGAGGAACTGACTTCACCGGCAGTGTTGGAGTTGCCCGCCATTGAACCGGCAAACCCAAGCAAATGGGGCGTGCGTGTCGTTCCCAATCTGTACCCAGCACTGAGTAGCTCCCCAACCGCGAGTCGCGCGTCATTGCATCCATTGGCTGAGGCGGGAGTTGGCCAGCATGAAGTCATCATTGAAGCTCCACACCATGCAACATCGATGGCAAGTTTGTCGCTCGGCCAGTTTGAGATCGTCGCAGAGAGTTATCGACAGCGAATGACAGCAATTCGTCGCGCGGGACATGCTCAGCATATCTCCATTTTTAAGAATGAGGGTGCTTCGGCTGGAGCGTCGCTGGAACATGTCCACTCGCAGCTGATCGCCACCCCTTTTGTTGCAGATGCCGTGACTCGAATGAGCACGGCTGCAGCGGGCTACTTCTCGGCATCCAACACCTGCTTCTTTTGTGATGCCATGCGATCTGAATTGGAGCAGTCCGAACGGATCGTCTTGGCCAATGACGACTTCGTTTGTTGGTGCCCGTTCGCAAGCCGGTTTGCTGCTGAGATGTGTTTGATGCCGCGTCAGCATCGATCGTGCTTCGATGATCTCGACGATGCGGAACTCAAGAAGTTCGCGTTCTCGTTATGTGAGTGTCTCATCAAGTTGCAGCGAGTTATGCCGCAGGTCTCGTACAACTTTGTGATTCACACGGCTCCGTTTGCTGACGCGAACTCCAGTCATTTTCACTGGCACCTACAGATCATGCCGCGAGTGATGGGGCTAGCTGGATTCGAAGTAGGAGCTGGATGCCACATCAACATCATGCTGCCTGAAGTTGCTGCCGCAGCACTTCGCAGCGTGTAACACGCGTTACTCACAGACTCTGAGTCATACGTTTGAAGAATGCGGCAACGAGCGCGATCTCCGGAGCTACTTACCGTCGATGGTCGGCAAGAGCTGCTCAACAAGTTGCACCCAGTAGCTCGCACCGATCGGAATGACGGCATCATTGAAGTCATAGCGAGGATTGTGCAGCACTCGTCCGTCAGCGTTGGGTCCATTACCGACCCAGACGTAGCAACCCGGACGTTCTCGCAGCATGAATGCGAAATCTTCACCACCCATACACGGTGATGGAGCGGGATCAACAAACTCGTCGCCAACAACCGCTCGTGCTGCTTGAAGAGCCCACTGAGTCTCGCGATCGGTATTCACGGTTGCGGGGTAGCGACGCTGATAATCGACAGTTGCCGTAGCTCCATAGGATTCGGCGATACCCGCAGCGATGCGTTTGAGCGAGGACTCGGCGAGGTCTTGGACGTGAGATCTAAATGTCCGGACTGTACCTCTCAATGTGGCTTCAGGCGGGATGACATTCCATGTGTCGCCAGCATGAAACTGAGTAACGCTGACGACCACTTGATCGAGCGGATTGACTTGCCGACTGGCGATGGACTGAATCGCGGTCACAATCTGCGCGGTGATGACGATGGGATCAACGCCGCTATGTGGCATCGCCGCATGACAACCTCGACCACGGACCTTGACTTCGAAAACATCGAACGCAGCCATCGATGGACCGGGGCAAATTGCAAACTCGCCAACAGGAAGTCCCGGCCAGTTATGCATGCCATAGACCGAGTGGCAGTCGAACTGATCGAACAGCCCTTCTTCCACCATGACTCGTCCGCCGCCTTCATTCTCCTCTGCCGGCTGGAAGATGAAGTTCACGGTGCCGGCAAAGTTGCGAGTTGCAGCCAAATGCTTCGCCGCCGCCAGCAACATCGTCGTGTGACCGTCATGACCGCAGGCGTGCATCTTACCTGCATTGAGCGAGCGATAGGGGACGTCGTTCTCTTCGGTGATATCGAGCGCGTCGATATCCGCTCGCAAGCTGACGGCTTGCACTTCGCCTCGTCCGGGCAGTCGCCCGATCAGAGTGCCGACGACGCCGGTCTTTGCGAGTCCTCGTTGAATCGGAATCCCAAACTCAGTGAGTCGCTGAGCGATGAAGTCAGAAGCGAATGTCTCTTCGAAAGCCGTTTGAGGATGAGCATGCAGCTCGCGCCGCCACTTGGTGAATTCAGCATTGCCTTGTTGCAACTGAGGAACGACGGGCATGGGCGATCCTGCTTTCGGTAACGAGTGCTACAGCCAGACGACTCGACAGCGGCCACTAACAAGAGGCGAGCGATTAAGTCAGTCCCGAACTATCGGAGGCTCGCAGCGCAGCGACAAGGCTTATCGCCACTGGAGTTCGGAAGCCTTCAAGACGTAGACCGTACCGTTGCCGTTACCAGTGAGAATGAAACGGCCATCGTGAGACAGCAGCACTCGTTGCACCATGCCTCGCGTCGGTCCGATGCGAACAGACTGACGAAGAGCCGATGAAGTATGCTGAGTGTGCTTCACGGACAATTGCCCGTCCTTGGCGGCAAAGAACAAGATCTGACCGTCAGGGCTTATTGCGAGACCATCGGTCCATGCGGATTGTTCATGGCGGAAGAATTCCGACACTTCGCCAGAATCAAAGTCGACTTTGAGTACGCGACCATCTTGCGGAGCAACGAACGCAAACGTTCCGGAGGGACTCAGCGCGGCCGCTCGAAATCGTGGTGGCAAGGTCTTAGGGAGACTGATGCGTTTGATACGTTGACCTGTCGCGGTGTCCCATAGGCCGATGCAGCGTCGTCCGCAGATCAGCAGCTTCGATCCGTCACAATTCCAATCCAGACAGTGATTGAAGCCGTCTTCCTTCGTATCTGCCATCGTGACGGTAGTCGGTGGCGTGGTCAGCTTGGTGATCACGGTGCCTGCTCGATTCACATCGTTACGCACTTGATAGCCATAGACCAATTGCTGCGAGTCAGGGTGATAGGTAATGCCCGATAACGAACCTTCCAGCGGAATGCGGAGCTGTTCTTGTCCCGACTCGTTGTCCCACAACCTCAATTCGGATTCGAAGGTTGATGCACCTGCGACTTGCTTGCCATCAGGCCGCACGGCCACGAACTCCATCACGCTCGAGTATGGTCCAAGCTGTTGACCAGGAACTCGCTCGCCAACCCGCCACTGTCGCACAAACCAATAGTCCGCGATGGCCAAAACAGCTCCATCGCGCGAGATCGCGATGTCGCGCAAGGATTGATTGGCAGGGTCGTTTCCAAAGCGACGCACAAGTTTCGGCAATTGCCACAACGCAATCTGATGATCGTCACCCACAGTGGCGACCAATTTGTGTTTCGAACTAGAGACGATGTCTCGCACGATGCCGTAGTGGGCATAGAGAGTCTTGGGTGTCTCAGGCTTCCCCAATTCATACGCCTGCAAGCTCCAACCATTAGCGACCAATATCCGAGCGGGATCTTGCAAGAACGCCACGGCGTAAGGTTCGTCTTTAAGCGAAATGCGTTGCGGCTCCGTCGGTTGATCCAAGCTCCAAACCAAACACTCGCGATCTTGCGGAGAGACGCTGACGAGCTGCTTACCGTCATGACGAAAGTCGATTGCATCTGATCGGGTCTTATGCCCCATCAGTCGCGATCGGGTCTCGCCCGACTGAGCATCGATGATCTCGATCACTCCCGTCGATAAGGCAACGGCCAGTTGAGATTCGTCAGCACTCAGCTTCAACCGCCGGATGTTGTTTGAGAGTTCTAATGCGCGAACGGTCTCGCCGGTTCCAGCATTCACCAGCACGAGCTTGTTCGACTGGGACAGTCCCATCCAGGCAGACTCGCCTCGATTAACGACCACGACATCAACAACCGGGGTGCTTCCCAGCGATGTTGACCAAGATGCAGATCCGTCGGCGGTACCATACGAAGTGACGGAGCCGTTGCTGAATCCCACCAACAAGCGACTGCCCTCCAGCGCGAACGCCAATGATTCTGCGGTTGGCTGGAAAGACAGTTGGATGGTTTGCAGCGAGCTGCCCTTTTCCAGATCCCAAAAGCGAATCGTTGAGTCTCGGCCAATTGAAGCCAGTACTTGCTCGTTCGGGCTGAAGGCGCATCGGATAACGCGGCCCCAGTGATTCAGGCGGCTATCACCAAAGATGCCAACCAAGCCAGCGATCTCACCACCAGCATCAATGGCCGCCATCTTGCGTTCGTATTCGGGAATCTGCTCGGGCTTCAGCCGATCGAACACGGTGTTGCCAACATCATTCGATTGCGAATCTCGATTTGCTGTTGAGTTCGTATTGGGGACGTCGTCGGCAGGATCTGTGGCGTTGGTTAAGCGATCGTTCGTCGACCCTGTGCGTGGAACATCACTGGGGAACGTCGAGTTGAGATCACTTGGCTGCTGGTCGGTATTGGTACTCGTCGCAACGGAATGCTCACCGCTTGCGATCGCGACTGCGGGCACATCGGTGGAATTTCGATTCCACAACCAGGACGCTCCCGCAATCACCGCTAGCAGCGCGACACCGATCACAACGTAGACTCCCAGACCGGCGCGTTTGGGCTGCGACTTAAAGGCCGCCGCCAACGAGGGATCGCGAGTGATCGCTGAGTCGCTCGGAATTAGAACGGCAACCGACGGACTGGTCAGACGAGGTGCATTCGCGACTTCTTGAGCCTTGAGAGCAACCGCTGTCTTTTGAGAAGTCTCTGTAACCGTAGGTGCATCGGAGACCGCGACAGATGCCTTACGCGAGTCGCTTCTGGGCGTTGAACGCCACGAACCAGACCCATCGAGCGAGGTCGTAACGGAAATAGAAGGCGGCGTATCTTGCAGCCAATTCGAGATTGCGTCGACCAGTTCATCCGCCGATTGAAAACGGTCATCGGGACGCGGCTGCAACAACCGCACAACGATGTCCTCCAGTTCGACGGGAATATCAGCTCGTTCAATGCGTGGTGACGGAGCCATCTGAAGTTGGCTTTCCATCAGACGTCGCACCACCGTGCCTTCGTTGAAGGCCGGTCGGCCACACAGCAAGTAAAAGGCCGTCGCACCAAGGCTATAAAGATCGGCTCGTGCATCGACTTCGCGGCTATTCAAAGCCTGCTCCGGCGCGAGATATCCGGCAGTTCCCAAGAACGTAGAGTCATGGAGCGAGCTGATGCGATCGTCATCGGTGTCGTCGAAGAACCGAGCCAACCCGAGGTCCAGAATCTTGATGACGCCTTTGTCGTCGAGCATCAAATTCGTGGGCTTGATGTCTCGATGAATCAGACCTTTGGAGTGCGCGTGCGAGAGGCTGATGGCCACTTGGCGAATCAATTGAGCGACGCGGCGATACTCCAGCACTCCATCTTGCTCGACCAGCGTCTGTAAGTTGCGGCCGGTCGCTAACTCCATCGCCAAGTAGTACAGATCCGTGTTGCCTTCGCGAGTCCGGCTAAGTTCATAAGCACGGACAATGTTGGGATGGTCGGTCGATGCAACAGCTCGGCCTTCGCGCAGAAACCGTTCGAGCAGTTGTGGGTCTTTGAGCCGCGTGGGGTGCAACAGCTTCACCGCACAACGCCGCTTCATCAGCGTCTGCTCGGCGAGATAAACCGTGCCCATTGCCCCCTGCCCCAGCATGTCGAGCAGCACATCGTTGCCGAGCACAAAGCCTTTGTGTTTCCCTTCCAGCAACTTATCCGCCTGCCAACGTGTGAGCATGCTGGCATTGATGAGATACTCAGCCACCGATTCAGGAGTGGGATAACTGGCCTCATCGACATCGACAATGCGCAACACCGCGGCCACATCGGCTTCAGACAGAATGCCGCTGAGTTCCAGCTCGCGCAGAAAGAGATCGACAGATAAGACACTAGGCCGTGTGGACATTAGAGAGGAGTATGGGATAGAGGTCGGTTTTCCACTCCTGCCACGGAAGGCTCAACATGTTGTCTCGCCACGCGATTTCGGATGTCGACTGGTTTCTTATCGC
>OMIV01000280.1 GCA_900299185.1 Planctomycetaceae bacterium | reverse complement strand
GATGTGTATAAGAGACAGTCTTTCGATTTGGTCGCAGCCGACGAGACCAGTTCTGCCAACCGACTGACGAGATCAAATCGCTCGGCCTTAACGGCGCGTGGCACCACCGCAATCGCGGCATCACCAAGCTGACTGACAGACGCTGTCGACTTTGGATTGCTGGTGATTTTTGTGACCAGGTTCAGCACGCTCTCGGCCGCGCGTTCATCGTCGTCATCGGCTTGTTCGAGTGCCGCCTGCACGCCGAGCTTGACTGAGGAAATCTCAATCGCGACGCCGATGGCCTGCTCATACAGCGCTTCGCGCGAGGCTTCTTCTTTCTGATTCTCTGCCGCAGCCGCCATCAATTTCTTGATGAGAGCTTCTTTAGCAAGAGTCGTTTTCGCCTTTGCGAAATCATCCGCATACAGCTCCTTCACCAGTTTCCGAGCTCGCTCCAGCGCTTCAGACGATGCGTCAGTAGCGGCCTCCGTCTGAGCAACGGCAACTCGGCAGCCCGATTCAAGTCCGACTGCGCTGATCAAGATCAGAAGCAAAAACGACGAATGCAGGATCAACTTCAAACTGCAACGACGAGTGGCCCGCATGATGCCCCTTACATCTTTTGGCGTGACTAAAAACCGCCAGAAGGTACTGATGAAACGAGACTCGTGCCGCTACCTGCGCTGTAATTCTTAGCGACTTCCATTCGGTGGTTGTCGAACACTTGCTGCCCGAGCGGAACTCCGACCTATGCCAGAGCCTCAATGAGCCGCTCCGTCGCCTCTTCTTTCACTGCTCGCGGACGGCAATTACGAGGCCAAGCTCACGCAACATCCTCAACACAGTCCAATGCAGCGACATGGTGGCTCCACTCGAAAGGATTTGGTTGTAGTCGCGACGTTGATCGAGATGAGCTTTCCGGCTGTTACTTATTGGCAATGGGCTGTGGCGGTTCGGCAAGGTCGTACACGACGTAGGAGTCGTTCGCGAAGATCTCGCGAGCTTCCAGCACGGCAGGGCGGCGGGTGATGAAGTGCGTTGCTTGTGTCTTGCGGACGAGGGCGGCGATCTCGTCGCGCGAGTACGTCGTATCGAGGAAGCCGCGTTCGGCCCACGTCGCTAGCCAGCGTAAGCGATCGTTCCATTCGTTGAGGCTGGTTGCGTCTTGCGGACAGTCTTTGAACGCGACGTATTCAGCACGCTCGGCAAACCACTTGAAGGCCCAACTCTCGTTGGGAGTCACAAACAGAGCGGTCTCAGGAGTGTGGCTGCGGACCCAGCGACAGACAGCGAGCCAATCTCTTTCGCGCTCGTCGGGCAAGTAACGCGCGGCTCCGGCACCTCGTCCGTATTCCAGGGAGCACAGCACGAGCAAACTCGCCAGCAATTGAGAGCGTCGCACCCACCAAGCTCGGGGCTGGAACTCGGCGAGTTCATCCAGCCACTGAGCGAGCACGATCGAGAACAGTACCGGCACGACCGCGTCGACGAGGCGGAAGGGATAGAACTTCAACGCGGTCATTCGCAGTCCAAAGAGCGGTCGTCCGAACTGCTCGGGAGTAAGACTAATTCCAACGACCCAACCACACGCAGCAATCAAGACCGCTCCGAGCACGAACAACTTCACGAGCTTGAGAGCTGAGGTTGAGACGAGCTTTCGAGCGAGCCACACGGTCAACAGCAGCAGCACTTCATATGCGACATAGTTGCCGACCGGGAACGCTGCCGGATGCAGGTGATGACGGAGTCGATAGAAGACTTGGATAAAGGTCGCGTTGGTTGCTGCTTGAGGGTCGGTGGAAGAGATGGAACCTAGAGCCGGGATCAATCCGGCGGACGCGACTAACAGCATGACGTTGATTGCGACGGTGACTTCGACGAGCAGATGTTTGGTTGAGCGGTGAGTTGGAGAAATACCCGATTGTTGTTGCCCCTCACCCCCGGCCCCTCTCCCCAGGGGGGCGAGGGGAGATGAATGGCGGCTCGATAGGAGTGATGGCTGTGTCGCCACGGTGGCCAGCGCGGCGAATGCCAGTGCGATCGCGCTCCATACTCCGACGAGCGGATGAAAGGCGATTGCGACTCCCAACATCCCTCCGGCGGCAATGAATCGCCGTTGGCATGTTGCACCCAAGGCGGCGAACACTCCGGCGTATGCGAAGACCTTGGACTCGATGCCGCCCAGTAGCCATTCGCCCGAGAGCGTGACCGTTGCGGCGCAGAGCATCAGCCAACATGCGGCGAGCACAGTGGCTCGCGGGCTGAGTCTCAGTCCTCGACACAGCCATTCCCATCCGGCCGCGAGGGCGAAGTAGCCGAGGACTCGGCTGATCACAGTAACTGCTTCCAGCGACAGCCACTTCGCCATCCAACCGAAGGCGATATAGAAGACCAAGTGCGGATTGGACGACTCCAAAAACAAGTCGCGCGAGCACCAGTCGGGTTGCCACCAGAACTTGGCTTTGCAGAGGTAATGCGATTCGTTGCTGCCGGGTATAGCCGCGGTCCAAAACGAGTACGCCAAGAACAGCAGTCCGACCCAGATCACACAGCGCCAACGAGTGCGCGGCACGAGCCCGTTCATGGCATCCCTACTCGTACGAAGGATTTCCAGTCCGTCGATGACAAGACGCGACGGACTGGATGTCCGTCGTACAAGAAGACTGAGTCGCGGAGCGACTCAGCTACGTAGCTCAGTAGCTCCGCGACTGAGAAGCATCAGGAATGATGCTCTTGAAACGGCGATATTGTTCTTGGACCGGTCCTTAGACGTAACCCAGGACGCTCAGCACCTGCATTGTGAACAAGAACGTGAAGTACACGCCGCCCAGCAGCATGCCGACACGGATGGCAGTGCATGGTCGTAGCTCTTTGGGGAGCAGGGTGGTGTTGACGACCAGCGTGTGCCAGCAGCTCATTGCAAACGCAAAGTTGTAGCCCGTGGTCGCGATGGTGGAGGCCATGCCGGGCTTAATGCCCGCCCAGATTACGACCAAACCGCCGATGCAGTAGGTCATCAACATGCCGAAGTAGACGTACTTGATCGCCCCGACATCGAGCGTTCGCAGCCACTTGCTGCCGGTCCAAAACACGTCGACCCAACGACGCACGAAGCCGTCCATCGTTGAGATCATGCTGGTGACCAGCACGAGGAAGCCGCAGAACAATGTCAGCAATTTGAAGACATTGGACAGACCAGGGCTGCTCAGGAATGTCAGCGATGCGGCGAGAGTACCGCTCTGCGGATGTTCGACTGCCGCCGCCACACCGGCTGATGTCATGCTGGCGATCGAGTCGCGATTCACATCCATGCCGCGCTGCAAGAAGCCGATCGACAGGATGCTCGGCAAGGCCATACCGATGAGGCACGCGCCCATCCAAACGCAGATCTGATCGCGACAGATATGCCGATACCAACCTCGCCAACGCGGCAAGGTTTCTGGTGTTACTTCAAATACACTGCCAACGTGCGAGAGCGTAATGCCGTGCCCGCCGACGATGCTGGGAATGGCTCCAACGTGATGGCCCATGCCCCAACCTTGATCGCGCGTGAAATTGCTGATGGGCGTATTGGTCAGACCGCCGTTGCCAGCGATCGCTGCGAGCCCCGCGATCAATGCGATCAAGGACCAATCGACTTTCGGCAAGCGTCCCTCATGAATCAGAGTGCCGAAGAGGTTCTCGATGTTTGCGCCGTCGCGTTTGCCGTCACCGTCTTTGTCATCGACTTGCGGATCGAAGACGGGCTTGCCGTCCTTCATGCCAGACCGGCCTTCGCTGACATCGAGCTTGCCGTCACCGTCGAAGTCTTCGCCCGGATCAAGTTGGCCGTTGCCGTTTTTGTCTTCACCCATTTCGACGGGAAGGCTTCCGAACTCGAACAGTCCACCAACGATCTCACCCCAGTTGGAGGGCCGGGAGTAGCACAGACCGACTGTCAGAAGAAATCCAAACACGAGCACGAGCTTGGCCGACATCACCCACTTCAGTGAGTTGTAGACCTTGCCACCGACGAACAACGGAATGGCCAAGCCAAAGTAGATCGCAGTGGATGTCAGCTTGAGCTTGAACTCAGCTCCATCAGCGCTGGGACTGAAAGAACCATCGAAGAGTTTGAGAATTGCGACGGATGCGTTCGTCGCGAGGTACGGCAGGAACGAGCCCCAATCGAGTAGCAGATACACGAAGACCCAAAACATCGGGCCGGGCATGATGCGGAACTTGCCCGTGAAGATGGGCTCGCCGGTGTAGAGCGTGTAGCGGCTGATCTCGATGTTGTAGAGCACCTGAAACAGGATGCTGACGGTGCCGACCCACAACAGAGCCGCGCCATACTTCGCGGTCACCGCGGGACCGAAGAGCCACTCTCCGCCGCCGACAGCCGCCGCACCCATCACGAGGCCGGGGCCGATCATCGCCAGAATGTTCTTGAGCGTGAACTTGAATTGAGGGGCATCAATCAGCTCGGCGACGTTCCATTGCGGCATTTCGTGCGAGCCCGGCCAAGGCGCGGTGGACGGTGTTTTGTTTTCTTCAGTCACAAGGTCGATCCTGAGATGAGTCGCGTGGCAGGTCAGAAACGAATGAGATAAGTTCGCCCCGATGGGTCGCGGAGTTCTAATCACTGACTGCGCTGAAGTCGTCTAAGGAATGACTTGTTTTTCAGACCAGCGACATCGGGATGTCAGTCAGTACCGAGAAGGCAGATTGAGTGGGCTTCGCGAGCCGTCAAGCAGGTTGATTTCATCTCTCACCACACGTCTTGGCCGCCAGTCTTTCTTCCGATCCCAAAGGAGTGACGCATGACTCATGAACTGAATCGCCGCCAGTTTTTGGATGCTTCTGTTGCGACCGCTGCCGCGAGTCATGTCGTCACACGCGGGACCGCGTTGGCGCAAGAGGCAGCTAGTAAGAAGGTCGTCGTAGGAGTGATGGGACTGAGCCGCGGACGCTCGTTGATGACGAGCTTTGCTTCTCAACCCAATGTTGAAGTTCGGTACGTCGCCGATGTGGACGAGAACCGACTCAATGCCGGAGCGGCTGCACTGGAGAAGCAAGTTGGCAAGGCGCCTCGTCCCGTGTCGGACTTCCGCAAGATCCTCGACGACAAAGAAGTCGACGCACTGATCTGCGCGGCTCCTAATCATTGGCACGCACCGGCGACGATCATGGGCGTGGCGGCGGGCAAGCATGTCTATGTCGAGAAGCCGTGTAGCCATAACCCGCGCGAGGGCGAGCTGATGGTCGAGGCCGCTCGCAAGTACAAGCGAGCCGTTCAAATGGGGACTCAGCGTCGCAGTTCCAAGACCATCATCGAAGCCTTGCAGATGATGTGGGATGGGAAGATCGGTCGCGTTTATCACTCCAAAGGTTGGTACGGCAACGCTCGCGGTCCCATCCCCAAGGGTGTCATTGGAACTCCACCGGCGCATTTGGATTACGAACTCTGGCAAGGCCCCGCTCCACGTCGTCCCTACATCGACAATGTGCTGCACTACAACTGGCACTGGTTCTGGCATTACGGCAATGGCGAGCTGGGCAACAACGGCGTGCATGCTCTTGATGTTTGTCGGTGGGGCTTGCAGGTCGATTACCCCACGCGAGTCGTGTCGGCAGGTGGTCGATACGCCTTTGATGACGAACAGCAGACGCCGGACACGCACAACGTGGCTTTCGAGTTTCCGGGTCGGAAGTCGATCGCGTGGGTGGGCATGAGCTGCAATCGGCACGCGGAAGACTTCGTGGAGTTCTACGGTGAGCGCGGGGCACTCGTGATCGACGGTAACGGCACGTACCACTTCTTCGACGAGAAGGACAAAGAGATCGAGAGCAACAAGAGCAACCAAGGTGACATCGAGCACATCGACGACTTCTTGGCGGCCATTCGCAACAACACACCGCTCAAGCTCAATCAAGAGATCTTGGAAGGTCACAAGAGCACGCTGCTATGTCATCTCGGCAACATCGCGCAGCGGACGGGTCGAACGCTGAATTGCGATCCCAAGAATGGGCACATCAAGGACGATCCCGAAGCGATGAAGCTGTGGTCTCGCGAGTACGAACCCGGCTGGGAACCTAAGGTGTAGGTTGGATTGCACCGATCGGACTCGTGTTGTGAGCGATATGAAATCGGATTTCGGCTCGAATACCGAAGTCGATGGCTCAGCGAGTCGCGGAGCGACTCGCCTACGTAGCTCAGTCGCTCCGTGACTGAGATTGGCAACCTTCGGTGTAGCATTTAAGACACGCCCCGGAGTTTGTCTTGAACTCATCGAGCACGTGCCTGGTGTCGTTGAATGGTCTGCTTAAGTCAGAAGCACTCTTCAGGATTTTTGTTTTCATGAATCGACGTTGTTTGTCTTTCGCCTTGGGACTTTGGGCTTTGACGACCTCTGCCTTCGCAGGCGACTGGCCGCAGATTTTGGGGCCGACTCGTAACGGGATCGCTCAGAACGAGTCACTGTCAGAGAGATGGCCCGAGAAAGGTCCGAAGGTCGCTTGGACGAAGAAGGTTGGAGACGGTTTTGCGGGTGTGTCGGTCGCCGGTGGCAAGGCCATCGTGTTTCATCGCATCGATAACGACGAAGTGGTCGAAGCCGTCGACCCGGCGACGGGCAAGCCGCTGTGGAAGGCCAGTTGGGAGACCGGCTATCGGCCCTCATTCACAAACGATGCCGGCCCGCGCGTTGTGCCGCTGATTCATCAAGACTCGATCTACTTGTTTGGAGCAGGTGGAGTCTTGGCGTGCGTGCAACTCGGCAGCGGCAAGATTGTTTGGAAGCGCGACCTACTCTCGGAATTTAAGACGCGTCGACCGAAGAAGGGCGAACCGCCAGAGGGTTACTTCGGCTTCGGTTCGTCTCCGTTGATCGTAGGCAACAAGCTGCTGCTGAATGTCGGCGATGATGACAACGAGGCCGGGATCGCGGCCTTTGATCTGAAGACGGGCGCGACTCTTTGGAAGTCCACAACCGAACGTGCGAGTTACTCGTCACCAATTCTGGCCGAGATGGACAAGAAGCCGATCGTGATCTTTGCCACTCGCTTGAAGATCTTGGGTGTCGAACCAGAGACCGGAAAGGTGTTGTTCGAGCATCCGTTTGGTCGCTTGGGACCGGCAGTCACGGCGGCGAATCCGGTTGTCATCGGCAAGCAATTCTTCATCACGGCGAGCTATGGATTTGGCGCAGCGTTTCATGATCTGAGTCAGCCAGGTGCGCCTGAGCTGTGGAATTCGGACGAAGTCTTATCGAGCCAATACACGACCAGCATCGTGCATGAGGGACATCTCTTTGGGCTGCATGGTCGGCAAGACATCGGCAACGCCGAGCTGCGATGCGTTGATCCCGTTCGACGATTGGTGAAGTGGAAGCAAACTGACTTTGGCTACGCGTCATTGATCTTGGCCGACAGCAAGCTGCTGGTCTTGAAGACGGATGGCGAAGCTCTGCTGGCGCCAATTAGCACCACCGCTTTCAAGCCAACCGCGAAAGCATCACTCTGCAAAGACACCGCTCGCGCTCTGCCTGCTCTATCGAACGGCAGGCTTTATGTCCGGGATTCGAGCTTGTTGCAGTGTTTCGAACTACCGGGGCGTTGAGGTCTCTGAGAATCGACCACGCCAATGATCGTGGCGACCAATCCTCTGTTGGTATTTGGCTTCGTTCTCTTCGTTTGCTCCTGTTCCAAGTCTGGATGAAGACGGTTGGAACAGACGGAAACAGAGGGAACGAAGAACACTAAAAAACAGAGAAGACGGTTCTTGAAGTGAAGAGAGCTTCGTCGCTGAAGAACGGTGCTGCTTGTCCTGTTCCTCATTCGCGCACCATACGATTCGCGCGGTTCTTTGGTCTTCGAACCGCGTCACACAGGTCGCGCACTCCGGCTGCTTTTCATTTGTTTTCGGCGGGTTGTTTGGCTTCGAGCTTGGCTTTGACCACTTCGAAGACTGCTGGCAGCACAGAGATGAAGATGATGCCCAGCATGACCAGCGTGAAGTTCTTCTTCACGATCTCTTGGTTACCGAACCAATAGCCGCCAAACAGGAAGAGCGTCACCCAGACGATGCCGCCCACGATGTTGTAGATGGCGAACTGTCGGTACGACATGCGACCAACTCCGGCGATGAACGGCGCGAACGTGCGAACGATCGGCACGAACCTCGCCAAGACGATCGTTCGGTTGCCGTACTTTTCATAGAAGCGATGAGTGCGATCGAGGTACTCGCGACGCAAGAAGCGACCGCCTTCGTGATTGAAGACTTTGGGGCCGATGCGATAGCCAATCGCGTAGTTCACGGCGTCACCCAAGATGGCTGCGATCGTTAGCAGGATCCACATCATCTTGACGTCGAACGAACCCATCGCCGCGAAGGTTCCCACGGCAAACAGCAACGAGTCGCCGGGCAAGAACGGTGTCACGACCAAGCCGGTTTCGCAGAAGACGACCAGCCACAAGATGAGGTAGGTCCAATTTCCGAACTGGTCGATGATCTCTTTGAGATGCTTGTCTAGATGCAAGAAGAGGTCGATCGCTTGCCGCACGTAATCCATGTGAGTGTCCTTAAGCACCGAGTCCATTCCGGCGCGGGCGGGGACTATGGTTGTCGAGGTAGATTGCAACAACACGTCTTTGATCTTGTGACGAGACGCCGCCGATGACGCGAGTGACGCGATGCATAGATTGAAAACTCGGCGGCCTGGATGAAGGCGTTTGGAACAGAAGGGAACAGAGGCAACGGAGAAGACCAGAAACAGAGAGAAGACCGTCTTTAAGCGATGAGTGCTTCATCTTCGGGGATCGGTACTCAGACGTCTGACATTTTGTGTGTAGGAATAAAGACCAGTAGACCGCGCGAATGGAGTGCAGCGCGAATCAGAAGGCATCAGGATCTTCTGCTTGTCTTTGTCTCTGTCCCTCAGTTTTCTCCTATTCAAAGTCTTGATGGAGACGGTTGGAACACAGGAGGACTGTGCGAATCAGAGCCGGTCAAAACTTCGAATTGGCCTAAATTCGAGCTTCGGCTATATCGAGCCGCCTATTGGGATCTTGGACTTTGTCGCTGTCGGCATGCAGAAGGGACTCTGCTCGTGAATCTGCTCTTTCGAGTGCTCTACGCCGCGCATTGCAAGAGCACGCATCACAAGCTCGCGCTCGATGCGCTCCGGTTCTTGTCGTGTCCGAATGTGGAAGACTGGCGAAGGCTGTTCTTGAAGCAGCACGTGCCGTATCTGCAAGGAGCCAAAGAACCCGACACGAAGTTCCGCGACTTTCAGAATCACGTGGTACACGTCGAACAGAACAATTGGGGCGGTGCCGCGAAGGCTGCTGAGCTGTGGTATGGCCGCGCCGTGCAACAACTTCGTCGAGGCGACTGGGTCAACGGCGTTTATGCGGCGGGCATCCTGAGCCACTACTACACCGATCCCATTCAGCCTTTTCACACGGGTCAGTCTCAGGCCGAGCAGAACATTCACCGAGCTGCCGAGTGGAGCATCACGAAGTCCTACGCTGACATCTGGGCGATCGCCGAGAAAGAGAACTACTTCGCCGACGTTGAAGTTCCATCGGGCTCCAACTGGTTGACCGAGATGGTGCATGCCGGAGCGGCGACGTCTCATCCGTACTACGACGAGTTGATCAAGCACTACGACTTTGCTGCTGGTTCGAAGAACCCACCCAAGGGGCTCGACGATCACAGCCGTCGTGTGTTGGCCAAGTTGATTGCGTATGCGGTTGTTGGTTTCAGCCGCGTCCTGGCGCGACTGATTCGCGACGCGAATGTCGCCGCACCGCAGGTCAGCTTGTCGATCGAGACCGTTGTCGCGTCACTCAATGTGCCGATTGCGTATGTCACCAAGCAGCTCGCCGATCGAAACGAACGCGTCGCCGTGAAGGCGATGTTCGACGAGTATCAGCGCACGGGCAAAGTGGTTGAATCGTTGGACGACGACGAGAAAGCCATTCGTCGTATGGTGGCCGAGCGAGATGGAACAGCTCCTACACCTCAGCCCGTTAAAGCAGCGCCGAAGAAACTGGAAGATGTTCCTCAACGAGCTGTGATGGCACCGGCCGTCGAACCGCGTGTGTTCGAGCCGGCGCCAGCTCGAGCGGAAGTTCGGCCCAGTCTTGCTTCTGAGGTCGCTCAAACGGCTGAACCGAAGCCTGCGGTGGCTGAGCCGTCCGTTGAGTCCAATGATGCTGCCGAAGTGCGAACTCAGCGGCGCTATCTCACGTTGGAAGCTGACATTGTTGATGCACCGTCAATCGGTCCGAAGATGGCCGAGAGGTTCTACGCCGTCGGACTCAACCGAGTCTCCGATCTGTTGTCCTCGGATCCAGAGCGAGCCTGCGAGGCGCTGGCGATCAAACAACTCACTCCTGAGTTGTTCAAGATTTGGCAGTCTCAAGCTCAGTTGTGCTGCGACATTCCGGGTCTGCGCGGACACGACGCGCAGATCTTGGTGGCTTGTGGTTATCGCACTGCTGACGCCGTCGCAAATGCCGATCATGCGGAGCTTACGAAGGCTGCGATTGGGATCGTCTCCTCGCCGGCGGGACAACGAGTGCTTCGCGGCAGCAACCCGCCTGATGCTGAAGAGGTCGCGTTCTGGATTCAGTCAGCTCGTGGCGAGCAAACTCGCGCAGCGGCTTAGAGGAAGAGCGACGCTCTGTTTGTTCGCGCGGACTGAAGACAAGAGGACCGCGGGAGTGGAATGGAGCGCGAAGAAGGAACAGGACGAGGAACACCGTTCTTCAGCGACGATGCTCTCTTAGCTCCAAGAGCTGTCTTCTCTGTTTTTGATCTTCTCCGTTCCGTTTGTTTGCTTCTGCTCCAACCGTCGTCATTAAGACCTGTCGTGAATGAGGCAGATGGTGTCGTATCGGACATGCTCGATGTCGCTCGCGAATTCGTCGAGGCCGCTCCTAGAATCCCGCCCGCTTTTGAGGTGGCTGAAAGGTTCTGCCGCACTGGTCGTGACTTCAAAAGTGAGTCCGTCTGCAGGGCCTAAGTTTTCCTCGTTGCGATGCGCTCTTGCGAGAGTCGCAACCCCGACATTGTCTCCCCTGGCATCGTCCAATTCGTCGCCTCGTCCCACGTCGAGGCCCCATTCGTTATCTCAAACGGAGAGTGTTCAACATGAGTGACCTCACGAATCAGGGTGCGTCCGAAACGTCTCGTCGAGACTTCCTCAAGCATGGCACTGCGGCAGTCGCTGGCACCGCGACGTTGGCGGCGAGCCTCGGGACACTGGCTCCAGCGGTTTACGCTCAAGGGTCTGACTTGCTGAAGGTCGGCTTGGTGGGTTGCGGTGGTCGAGGTTCCGGGGCGGCCAGCAACGCGCTGCACGGCGATGCGAATTGCGAACTGGTCGCGATGGGCGACGTCTTCCCAGATGCCATCGAAAACAGCTTACGAAACTTGAAGAACGATAGCGCGATCGGCGGTCGCATCAAGGTGAAGGACGACATGAAGTTCACTGGACTCGACTCTTACAAGCGAGTCATTGATTCGTGCGACGTGGTGTTGCTCGCCTCTCCTCCTGGCTTCCGTCCGGTCCATTTGCGAGCCGCTGTGGAAGCTGGCAAGCACATCTTCACCGAGAAGCCGATGGCGACCGATCCCGATGGTGCTCGGCATGTTTTCGAATCTGTGGCGATGTCGAAGACGAAGAAGATCGCGGTCGTCGCAGGCTTCTGCTGGCGCTACGACTATCCGCGTCGCGAACTCTTTAAGCGCGTGCATGCTGGCGAGATCGGCGAAGTCCGCGCCGCGTACGGCACCTACTTGACCGGCCCAGTGAAGCCAATGCCGCCAGCCAGCACCCGCCCACAAGGCATGAAGGATTTAGAGTGGCAAGTTCGCAACTGGTACAACTTCGCGTGGCTGTCGGGTGATGGACTTGTTGAGCAAGCCATTCACACCGTCGACTGGATCGCTTGGGTCTTCAACGACGTGCCACCAATCAGCGCGACGGCCGTGGGCGGTCGCCAGATTCCTTCCGAGGGTGGCGACATCTTCGACCACATCGAAGTGAATTATCTCTACGAGAATGATGCTCGTGGCTTCGTGGCTCAGCGTCAGATTCCAGGTTGCTTCAACGAGAACAGCCTCTACATCCTGGGGACAAAAGGCACCGGTCACATCGGCAGCCGAGGCGTCTACATCAGCGATCTTAAGGGGCAGCGCACGTGGAAGTACGAAGGCCCGACCAACAACATGTACGTCACCGAGCACGAAGAGTTCTTCGCGTCGATTCGCTCGGGCAAGCTGATCAATGACGGTGACCGCATGGCGAAGAGCACGCTGTTGGGCATCATGGGTCGGACGGCGGGTTACTCGGGTCAGCAAGTGACCTGGGACCAAATCATGACCTCCAAGACGAAGCTGGTGCCGGACCTGAGCAAGGGCTGGGATTCGCCGGTTGAGTTCGCTCCGATCGCACGACCGGGCGTTACTAAGCAGGTCTAAGTTGCGGATCATTCCGTGAGTCCGAATTGCTTATCAACGAACCGCGCGGGTTGTCCCCGCGCGGTTTTGTTTTGCCATCTTTGATTCACCGTGTGATCTGATTCTCGCACTTCATTCTTCGTCGCCACTCAAAGGACATCTCGTGCTTGCTGGTCACTTTCCCGCTCCGTGTCGCATTGAATTGGTTGAAGTTCCCGAGCCTCAATTGCCGCCGCGATCGACTGATCCGAACGCCCCGGGGCAAATCATCTTTCAGCCCGAATGCACCTGCTTATGCGGCTCGGACTTGCCGTACTTCCGAGGCACCGATGAGTGGCCAATCGGCATCGGACATTCGTTGCACGAGATGACTGGGACTGTGGTCGCAACGAACGGGTCGCGTTTCAAACTGGGCGATCGAGTGCTGTGCGTGCCTCATATGCAGCAAGGTCTCTTCGAGCGATATGTGATTGACGAGACTCGCGCGATCCCGATCGACACGCGCGTCAGTGAAGAAGAAGCGATGCTCGCTCAGCCGTTGGGCACCGCAATCTTTGCACTGAAGAAGTTGCCCTCGCTGATCGACAAGGACGTCGTCGTTGTCGGGCAAGGACCGATGGGTCAGATCTTCAATGCGTGTCTGAGTAATCTCGGAGCGCGGCACGTCATCGGCATTGATTTGGTCGAAGCGCGTCTGGCTCAAAGTCATCTCTTCGGCGCGACCGAGACGGTCTGCAACGCGCATCAGAATCCCGTCGACGAAGTGAAGAAGATCCTCGGCGGCCATTTGCCGGAGATCGTGATTGAAGCGGTGGGGCACTACGACCAGCAGTTCAATCTGTGCATTGATTTGTGCGCTCAAGCCGGCCGCATTCTCTACTTCGGGGTGCCGCCGCAGACGATCAACGTTCGGTGGCGAGACCTCTTCTTCAAGAACATCACCGTGCATACGACGGTCAATCCGGTCTTTGATCGAGACTTCCCATTGGCCATGCGCTGGATTGGTGAAGGTCGCATCAATCTGAAGCCGTTGGTGACGCACCGCTTCCCGCTTTCACGAATTCAAGAAGCCTTCGAAGTGTTCATCAGCAAGCGCGATGGGGCGTTGAAGGTGCTGGTTGAGTTCCCGAGTTGGAAGGACGGATCGTTTGCCAAAGCGGGGAAGTGAGTCGATGAGCGACTTTCGGTCTAAGAATAAGACTGAGTCGCGGAGCGACTCAGCTACATAGCTCAGTCTCTCCGCGACTGAGAAGCACCAGCAACGGTACGCCTCCGAGTTGCTCGCGATCCCAATCATTTGAAAAGCCTTTAGGACACATATTGGAAAAGACTCGATTATGGCAGATCGCCGCATCGTCGTGCTCACCGGAGTGACTCGCGGACTGGGTCGCGCGATGGCTGCTCGTTTGATTGAAGCCGGGCATACGGTCATCGGCTGCGGTCGGTCACTTAACGCGATCAAGACGTTGGAAGCGAAGCACGGAGCGCCTCATCGCTTCGACTGCATCGACATCGTTGATGACGTTCAAGTTGCCGAATGGGCTGCGAGCGTCATTAAGCAGTTTGGCCCGCCGGATCTGCTGCTGAACAATGCGGCGATCATCAACGAGAACGCCAATCTATGGGAGATTTCGGCGGATGAGTTCAATGCTGTGATCGACGTCAACATCAAGGGCGTGGCTAATGTCATTCGCCATTTCGTTCCGGCGATGGTGCAGCGCGAGTCGGGAGTGATCGTCAATTTTAGTTCGGGTTGGGGACGATCAACCTCACCGGAAGTTGCTCCTTACTGCGCGACGAAATACGCGATTGAAGGTCTCACTCAAGCACTTGCTCAAGAGCTACCACGAGGCATGGCTGCCGTGCCGCTCAATCCCGGCATCATCAACACCGAGATGCTGCAGAGCTGCTTCGGAGACTCGGCTCATCACTATCCCGACGCGGACGAGTGGAGCCGGTTTGCGGTGCCGTACATCCTTTCGATTAAGGCGAAGCAGAACGGACAACCTCTCAGCGTCACGCCGTAGGTCGAGACTGGGACTTCGTAGATTGATCTGAGTTCCCAAACTCGAATCGAGCCCCCGCCGCTTCTCTGTTGTTCTTAACTTCGTTCTCTCTGTTTCCTTCTGTTCAAAGTCTTGATGAAGACCGTTGGAACAGAAGGAAGCAGAGAGAACGGAGTCAAAGACAAACAGAGGGTTTCTCGTGCTTATGATTCGAGCGGGCAGCCTTCTGATTTGCTTGTTTACTCGTTGGAAAGTTCCGTATGTCGAGTCCTCTTCGCATTCTGAGTTTCGAAAGTCGCAAAGCCGAAGAAATGCGTTCGCTCATTGAACGGCACGGCGGGCAAGCGACGTTGGCAGCCGCCATGAAAGAGATCCCGTTGGGTATCTCGCCAGAGCTGCGATCGTTCTCGGAAGCTCTGCGAGCGAAGGCGTTCGATCTGCTGATCTTCATGACGGGTGTTGGCGCGGAAGCACTTGTCGCAGCGTTGGAGACCGAGATCTCGCGCGATGAGATCATGGGTTGGTTGAGGCAGACACGAATCATTGTTCGCGGTCCCAAGCCAGCGGCGGTGCTCAAGAAGTGGGACGTGCCTTTCGTCGCGCGAGCAGATGAACCCAATACGTGGCGCGAAGTCATCGCGGCCGTTCGCAAGCACTGCGGTGAGGGGGATCGACCGTTGGCAGGCTGGCAGGTGGCCGTGCAGGAATACGGCGCACCTTCGACCGAGCTGTATGTCGAGCTTGAGCAACTCGGCGCGACCGTGCGACCGGTGACTGTCTATCGGTGGTCATTGCCGGACGATGTGGAACCTCTGAAGGCTGCCATTCGAGCTGCGATCAATCGCGAGTTCGATGTCGTGCTCTTTACGACCGCTCAGCACTTGGTGCATTCAGTTGAGGTGGCGGAGTCGATGGGGCTCAAGGCCGAGTGGCTGCAGGCGCTGTCTCAATGCGTGCTGGCTTCCATTGGTCCGACCGCGACCGAACGACTGCGTGAGTACGACCTTCCGGTCGCGATTGAACCCGAGCATCCACACATGGGGCATCTGGTCAAAGCCGTTTTCGAGAACGCTCCGTCGCTGGTCGCTGCGCGGAACAAATAGCCTCGATCGAGTTTCAATGGCTCGATACTGACGTCGAAATTCGCTCGTCGCTGGTCGCTATGCCAGCTTGGAATTCTTCGCTAAAAACCTGCGACTTTTGGCCCTTTTCCGCCTTCGAAAGAATCAAAAACGATGGATACCGCAAGCTTTCCAATCAACCTGTCTGTCTTCAAACCGTTGGCCCTGGATCCAAATCAGCCCAAGCTGACGGCTGAGCAACGAGAGATCCTGAAGAGCAACATCCAACTCTGTCGCGACGTCATCATCTTCTTCACGGCAGTTGCCGACGCTAAGGGCTTGGGCGGACATACTGGCGGTCCTTACGACACCGTGCCGGAAGTCATGATCTCTTACGGCTTCATGTTGCATGCTCATCACGGCGGTAAGCCGGACTTCTTGCATGCGTTCTTCGACGAAGCCGGCCACCGCGTCGCGACTCAGTATTTGATGTCCGTGATCGAAGGACACATGCCTGCCGAAAAGCTGCTGCACTATCGCGAATATCTGAGCCACATGCCGGGCCACCCCGAGCGCGGCTTTACTCCGGGTGTGAAGTTCTCATCCGGTCGTCTGGGGCACATGTGGCCCTACGTGAATGGCGTTGCGATGGCCAATCCGACTAAGTGCGTGTTGATGCTCGGCTCGGACGGCTCGCAGATGGAAGGTGATGACGCTGAAGCTGCGCGGCTGTGTGTCGCTCAGAAGCTCAATGTGAAGCTGGTCATCGACGACAACGACGTAACGATCGCTGGCTTCCCGTCGGACTACCTGCCGGGCTACGACGTGGCCAGCACTCTGCAAGGTCACGGCATCCCCGTTGATATCGGCGACGGCGAAGACATCGACGCGCTCTACGCTCGCATGTGCAAAGCCGCGACGACGCCTGGTCCTTACGCCCTCATCAATAAGCGCAAGATGTGCGTGGGCATCGAAGGCTTGGAAGGTTCCAATCACGGCCATGATGTCATCAAGACGGCGACCGCGATCAAGTACCTGGAAGGCCGAGGACACACGGCAGCCGTCGAGTTCCTCAAGAACTGCAAGAAGGGACCGGGCAAGCCGACCTATCGCGGTTCGAAGGGCGTTGGCAAGAACCGCTCGGCGTTTGGCACGATCGTCAACGACTTGCTGAGCCGGATGACGTTGGAAGAACGAGTCGCTCGCGTGCGAGTGTTCGACTCGGACCTGGAAGGCTCATGCGGTCTCGACAGCATTCGCAAGGCTCATCCCGAAGTCTTCGTTCGCGGCGGCATCATGGAGCGCGGCAATTTCTCGGCAGCCGCAGGCTTTGGATATGAGCCCAGCAAGCAGGGCATCTTTGGAACGTTTAGCGCGTTCCTCGAAATGGTGGTGTCAGAGATCACCATGGCCCGCTTGAATCACTCGAATGTGCTGGCTCACTTCTCGCACGCTGGTTGCGACGACATGGCGGACAACACCTGCCACTTCGGTATCAACAACATGTTCGCAGCGAACGGCCTGCCGGACGGCGGCAAGGATTCCACGCGGCTTTACTTCCCGGCGGATCAGCACCAATTCAAAGCGTGCTTGAATCGGATCTTCCACGATCCCGGTCTCCGGTTTGTGTTCTCGACTCGCTCCGAAGTTCCAGACATTCTGGACGACAACGATCAGCCGATCTTCGGCGGTGATTATCACTACACCCCTGGCAAAGACGATCTGATTCGTGAAGGTACCGCTGGTTACATCGTTTCGTTCGGCGAGACGCTCTATCGCTCGCTCGATGCCGTCCTCAAGTTGAAGGAGCAAGGCATTGATGTCGGACTCGTCAACAAGTCGACGCTCAACATCTACGACGAAGCGATGATGGCCAAGCTGGCTCAAGCTCCGTTCGTGTTGGTGGCTGAAGGCTTCAACGTGACGACTGGTTTGGGTTCTCGCTTCGGTACAGAACTCCTGAAGCGAGGCTTCCGAGGTCGCTACAACAACCTCGGTACCAACCGCGAAGGCTCCGGTGGTCTGTGGCAGCAGATGGGCTATCAAGGTCTCGATACCGAGGGCATCCAAGCCGCGGTGAAGGCTCTGGCCAAGTAGCCTTGCTAAGTTTGTAGAAGCGTCTCCAACCTGGGGTCGGGTCTACGGTGTCTGAAGATCGACGATCGCTTGAGGTTCATTTGGACTGACTCCTCAACGATCGGATCTCAAGATTCCGTCGATCGGGCCCCTCTTCAATTCTGGGAGTGAACTCAAATCATGAAGTCTCTCAGTCGGATCACGATGGATCCTGCAGTCATGGGCGGAAAGGCCTGCATTCGCGGAATGCGAGTGACTGTTGGAATGATCTTGGGGTTGCTTGCTGCCGGACGCTCGCGGGACGAAATCTTGCAGGCCTATCCATACCTCGAAGCGGGCGATCTTGATGAGGCACTTGAGTACGCCATGTGGCGAGTTGAAGCACGCGAAGTCGCTCTGGTGATGTCATGAGCCTTCGGGTTGTCGTCGACATGAACCTCTCTCTCGATTGGGCCTTTCATTGGCGGACGCGCGGAACTCCTCAGCCTTTGTCAGAATGGCTAGCTTCTGCAGCAGTCGTGTTACTCAACGTCACAAGCAATCTCAGCTTTAAGTCAGACAACGATGCCGAAAGATTATTACGAAACACTAGGTGTCTCTCGGACCGCTGGTGCGGATGAGATCAAGAAGTCGTATCGCAAGCTTTCACGCGAATATCACCCCGACGTGAAGCCGGGCGACAAACAAGCTGAAGCCAAATTCAAAGAAGTCCAGCAGGCGTATGACGTCGTCGGCGATGCTGATAAGCGGAAGAAGTACGACCAGTTTGGGCATGCCTTCGATCAAGCGGGCGGACCAGGCGGTGGCTTCAATTGGCAAGGCGGACCGGGCGGCCAAGGGGGCATGCAGTTCGATCTGGGAGACATCTTCGGCCAGGGCGGCATCGACCTGGGTGACATCTTTGGTGGCGGTGCTTTCGGAGGTGGCGGTCGTGGAGGCACGAAGCGCGGACGAGCTCGTAAAGGGCAGGACGTTCAAGCCACGGTCCAAATTCCGTTTCTCGTCGCGGCGTTGGGTGGAGAGCACGATGTCACACTTACGACGGGAGATCGCAGCGAACGGCTGACGCTCAAGATCCCGGCTGGTGTCGACAACGGCAGCGTCATTCGGCTGGCAGGCCAAGGGCAACCGGGAGTCGGCAAGGCTCCTCCGGGTGATCTGCTGGTGACTCTGCAGGTGGCTCCGCACGGTTACTTCCGTCGCGAAGGCAGCAACATTCTCGTCGACATCCCAGTGTCGATGGTCGAAGCCGCGCTGGGCGCGAAGGTCGACGTTCCGACGTTAAGTGACGGCATCGTTTCAATGTCGATCCCCGCTGGTGCAGCCAGTGGCATGAAGCTGCGATTGCGCAGCAAGGGTGTGGTCGACCTCAAGACTAAGGAACGCGGCGACCAATACGCGGTCCTGAAAATCGTCACTCCCAAACAGCTCGATGCTGCGAGCCAGGAGTTGCTCCAGAAGTTCGCAGAACTCAATCCGCAAGACCCACGCAAAGGTTTGTGGGGGCAGTAAGGAATGGAGTCGACATCGTCGCAGTTGAGCCGACGCTGTGATCGCAACCGTGATTGATCGTCACGGTGTTATTCGCGCTCCGTTTGATTCGCGCGGCTTTCATCCGTCTCAGCGACGCTTAGGAACGGGGCGCAATGCCGTCCCGAGCTCGTAGCATGCACCCCCAGGTCCGTGCGTCGCTGCCGGACGTAGGCGTCCAACCTGCGCGACGCACATCGGGAAGTAATTCCGCCCCGGTTCCTTACTCTCTTAATCCGATCGAGAACGACCGCGCAAATGAAACGGAGCGCGAATATCAGACAGCCAAAACGTCGACTTGCTCCTGAGGAACATCGTCAGTTTTTGGTTCGACGGCCTTAAAGCTCGTCGTACCTGTGTTCCTCGCAAATTGGGGCGACTCTCCAATAAGCGGCCTATACCAAATCCGTCTCGTCGATTCTGCGGCTTACGTCCATACTCCTTGTCAGCTTTGGTCTGGCTGAAAAATTACATCAGGAGGATGGCGTTATGAGCGACATGTGGCATCACGGCGAGACGCGCGACGGCATCCTGAGAGTCACAATCAATCGAGCCGACAAGCCGGTTAACGCCTTATCAAGAGCCGCGCTGGAAGAACTTCGCGAGTTGATTCGCCGGGTGAAGGCAGACAGTTCTGTGCGAGGCGTCCTCTTTCAAACGGGTAAGCCAGGCACCTTCATCGCTGGAGCGGACATCTCGGAGTTTCAAGATCTCACTGACCAAACTGCGGCGCGAGAGGTCTCTCAGTTCGGGCAATCGGTCTTCAAGGAACTAGAAGAACTTCGCATTCCGACGGTCGCGTTGATCTCGGGCGCCTGTTTGGGTGGCGGTTTGGAATTCTCGTTAGCGTGTCGGTACCGAGTCGCCGATGACGCTGACAAAACCAAGATCGGCCTGCCCGAAGTTCAATTGGGGTTGCTGCCTGGTTGGGGCGGTACGGTGAGATTGCCCGAGTTGATTGGCTTCATCGACGCGCTGCCGCTGATCCTAAGCGGCCAACAGCTCAATGGCTTTCAAGCTCGCTCACGCGGACTGGTGCATGACACGGTTCCGACGGAAGCACTCGATTCGGTCGGCGAGAAGATCTTGAAGACGCACTTTGAAGTCGGCTCGGCACGGTCGCTTTTTCGAGCTTCCAAGAAGCCCGGTTGGCAGCGATTCATCGAACGCCGATCGCTCGTGAAGAAGTACGCGTTGAAGAAAGCACGAGCCGAAGTGCTGGCCAAGACGGGCGGCCATTATCCGGCACCGTTGGCCATTCTGGATTTGATGCAGCAGCACTTGGCGACGTCGCGCGAGCAACGATTTGCGAATGAGTCGGCGGGGATTGCATCGCTCCCCGGCAGTCCGGTCACGCGCGAGTGCATTCGGTTATTCTTCTTACAGGAAGATGCCAAGAAGCCGCCGGAGGACATCGGTGCTTACTGCGATCCAAAGTCCATTTCGCAAGCGGCCGTGCTTGGTGCTGGAGCGATGGGAGCGGGCATTGCATTGTTGTTGGCTCGCAAGGGTGTCGCGACTCGATTGAAGGACATCAAACCGGAGTTTGTGTCGCGAGGCATGAAGACCGTTCGCGAGTTGCTGCAAAAGGATGTGCAACGAAAGCGATTAACGGAACGAGAGGCCGCTCATGTGCTCGACAAGCTCACTCCGACCACGGACTACTGCGGACTGAAGCACGCTGATGTGGTCATCGAAGCTGTGCTCGAACAGATGCCGATCAAGCGACAGGTCTTTGCCGAACTGGCTGCGGCTACCAGTTCAGAAACTGTCCTCGCGACAAACACCAGCTCGTTGATCGTCTCGGACATCGCGCGAGACGTACCTCATCCCGAACGAGTCGTCGGATTGCACTTCTTCAACCCGCCTCATCAGATGCCATTGGTTGAAGTAATTCATACACCTCAAACGAGTCCTGCGGCGTTGGCCAAAGCGTTCGCCGCTGTGCAACGCCTGGGCAAGACCCCGGTCGTTGTCGGAGACTGCGCGGGGTTTCTCGTGAACCGACTGCTGGGGCCATACATGAATGAGTCGGGTTTCTTGCTGGCCGAGCTGAGTGATCCCTTGGAACTGGATCGCGCCGCCGTCGAGTTCGGCATGCCGATGGGACCGTTGGCTCTGAGTGATTTGGTGGGACTCGAAGTGGCCGCGCATGTGGCTGAAAACTTACATGCCGCCTATGGAGATCGCATGCAGCCTGCGCCGGTGTGGTCGCGGCTGAAGGAGTTGAAAGGTAACGGCAAAGAGAAGCCCAAGTTGCTCGACTCGACTGGTAAGGCGTTGCGTCCGCAAGTCGCTCAGATTGTGAGCACGCTGCGTCGAGAGAGCGGCTCGTCGAAGACCGGTAACTTGTCTCGAGCAGCCATCATCGAGCGACTCGTTTATCCCATCTTTAACGAGGCCGCGCTGTGCTTGGCTGAAGGCATTGTTCGTCGCCCCGAGGACGTTGATCTGGCAATGGTCTTCGGCACGGGCTTCGCGCCGTTTCGAGGCGGGCCGTTGCGTTACGCCGAGTCGATCGGGATCGCTCAAGTTGTAGACGCCTTACATCGGATGGCGGGTACTCATCCGCATCTGGCCCCTTCGAAGGCATTGATCGACTTCGCCAAAGCCGGCCGCTTCAGTGGTCGAGCGTCATAAAGGGAGTTGCTTCGAGAGAACTTTGAAACGCAGAGTACGCTGAGTTCGCAGAGAGAAAGCGGAATTCAAATCCGTCCCTCTGGTCTTCCCTCTGCGTTCTCCGCGACCTCAGCGTTTCAAGTGTCTCCTGCTTCTTCAGTAAGACAGAAGCTCGAAAGTAGCGGTCACTCATCGCTACCGAATGTCCGCACGCTGACTCGGCCCGTTGATGAGATCTCGAACTCGATCGCACCCTCGTGCGACGTTGCCATCACTCGAGCATCTTCGCCGTACCGATCTTGGAGTTTCGTGACCGACACGTTGCGGCCCGCGCTGGCGACGACCCACTTGGGTTTAGCCCAACGCATCAGTTCGGTGGGGTTGTCGTTCAAGCTGCCGTGATGTGGAGCCATCAAGATGTCGATTGGTCGCGGAGCTTGCTGTAACAACGAGTGCAGTCCCGCGTCTTCCAAGTCACCGGTCAGCAACAGACTGCGGCCCGCGTACCGGACCTCAATGACAAGACTTCCGGCATTGTCCGAGTCGTAGTGTGTCGAGCTTCCGGGATGCAGGACTCGCAATTCAACAGCCGGGTCAGCGGCAATCATGTCCTCATGCGTCACGGCGTCGATCGGTAGGCCGTGCTCTCGAATGGACTCCAAAGTTTGAACAGCGCCGCGCTGACTTGTTTGTAAGAAGGCTGGATTCAGGACGACTCGTTGAACGGGCACGGTTCCCAGCAGTCCGCGCACTCCGTTGAAGTGATCAGAGTCCGCATGCGAGAGCATCAGCAAATCAATCGCGCGTCGACGTCGATCCCAGATGGCTTGGCTTAAGACGCGCTTGGCAAAGTCGGGAGCGCTGATGCAGCCGACGTCATAAACGATGACGCGACCGTTCGGTGACTCAATCAAGACCGAGCAACCGTGTCCCACGGACAAGAACGTGCAACGCAAACCGTGGTTCGGGTCGGGGCGGAGAGCCAAGCTCGCGCCAAAGAGACTCCACGCCAACGCTCCAGCCGCAACCCACGGACTGCGTCGGCGAAACAGCCAAAGCATCATCAGCGTCGCCAGCACTCCGTAGATGCCGAACAACCACCAGCTTGGCGGCGACGGCACATACGCATGCCCGTAAGGCACGCTCGCCGCCCATCTCACAATGACGACCATCAACCACAGCAAGAAGTTGAGCACGGCACCGACCGAGCTCACCAACACGGGATGAATCAGCGCGGCCATCATGAAGAGGAAGCCGACCCACAATGCCGGAGAAGCCACGATTGCCAGCGGCACGTTGGTAAGCGGGCCAATCGGTGAGACCACATGAAAGGTGGCGGCGACAATTGGCACCGTCACTAACCAGATGACAAAAGACAGCACGCAACTGCGAGCGGCTAAACGCCATGCTCGTCGCCACAGCATCACGAAGACCGATCGCGGCAAGTCGGGACCGGTCGGCATCAAGAGCATCGGCAGCCAGCGACTTTCCATTCTGGCCCACCAAATCATGGTGGCTACGGCTAAGAATGAGAGCTGTGCTCCGACGTCAAACAGGTCTGCCGGGTTTAAGACGATCACGACGGTCGCGGCGAAGGACAGTCCATTGAAGGTGATCGTGCGCCGGATCAGCCATTGCTCGGCAGCCCAAACGACGATCAACACAAATGCGCGAGTCATTGGTGGTCGAACATCGGCGACGGCCAAATACGCCGCTGATACCAGCAGGACCACGATCACCATGACTCGTCCGCTACCGCCCACAATGCGATAGAGCGTGGCGACGAACATCGCCAGCACGGTCACATGCACGCCGGAGATCGCGAGTACGTGCATCGTCCCAGTTTCGATAAATGCGTTGCGAATGTCGCTCGATAACAGCGACCGATCTCCCAACAGGAACGCCAAGGCGGTGGCGAGCGAGTCCCCCTGTAATTGTTCTCTCAGTGCCGATTCACACTTCTGCCGCAGCCAATGTCGAGTTCGGCCAAGCCACGTGCGTTTCTCAAGGTCAATCGTGATGAGCTGAGTATTCGCTGGACGCAACGTGCCTCGAACACGCTGAGCATGTTGTCCAAGTCGATAGTCCGGTTCGCCCGGATTGGCGGGGCCGCGAAACCTCTGAGCCCATCCGAAGACTTCGACGAAGTCTCCCGGAGCAACTTCGAAGTTGGCTTCGACATCGACTCGCAGAGCGCCGGATTGAGAGGCCCAACCATCCAGCGTCTTGATCTCGGTCAGTTCGACATTGAATCGCGTGATCGGCGGCAGAGGACGTCCGCCTTCATACGAGTCCTCGCGAACGATCTTCGTTGGGAACCCACTGACGCGACCGCGCACACGCAGCAATCGACGGTCGTTTGAGAGCAAGCGTTCGACATCATCGTTGGCTCGATCGAACCAATGCTGGTGGTGATGCAAAGCACCAAGCGCCATGAGCAGCACGAGCAAACAGGCGGTTCCCAATCGGTCGGCTCGATGCAGATAAGCGGCGAGCCAACTTAAGAAGAGCACCAAAAGCGACCAGCTCAGCACGAGCGGGTCTAAGTAGAGGAAGCGGTCGATTACGACTCCGGTTGAGATCGCCAATGCCAGCGTCGCGCACGGAGTTCTCGGCAGTTGCATTCGAAGGCGCGACGATTCCTCGGAATGATTGCCAGCCTCCAGAGAGGGCTGAGACATCACACTTGGCCCCAAGCTGATGAGTCACCCGAGTCGATTATCCACCACCATCGCGCTCGCTCGAGCCAGACCGCTCAAAGTCTTGGGAAGCAAAATCCCATCGATGAGGAAACGACGTTTGGGAACTTAGCCGCCGTCTGATCAGGCCGCCATCGACTAAAGCTGAAACCGCGCCAATGAGGTCATTGAGTCCGCCGAAACTCATCGCGACAAGGAGACTTGAGAGACCTCACTCGTCAATTAGCCGAGTACTTGCCGACTTTGTGTTTGCGGCGGCGCATCACGTCCATGATGGCTTGATAGACGAACGGGCTGTTCTTTGCAGAACGCTGATTGTCTTCAGACCAAGAGTCGTAACCCAGTTTCTGAAACGCGATATCGTCTGCCTCCCCGAGCGCATTCAGGATCTCGCTCATCACGTCGGCACCAACCAGTTCGAGGTCGCGTAAGACGAGCTCGCCGTTGCTGTACTTCAACGCCTTCAGCTCTTTGCTGACTTTAGCCGCTGGGATCAGCCCACGTTTGTCGTCGGCTTTAGCGAGCGGGTACCACAGCACAAAGTCGGCGTCGTAGGTGCGATCAAAGACGATTTTCAGGTCGTTGGGATTGTGAGGCCACGGTCCGCGCGGGTTGTACTTCACATCGCCAATGCCGCCCTTGCCGAGCCCAAACTCCGACCAACGAGCCTGTCCTTCCAAGAACCATCGCACCTTGAAGTAGGTTGCGCCGTATTGGATCAGGTGAAATACTTCGTGAGACGAGCTCGCGTTCTTGATGGGACTAAAGTGATTCCCGACGGCCGCCACAATCGCCTTACTTCCAGGCGGATCTGTTTGATTAGCGGACCGCTGCGGCTCATCAAACGCCACACCATTAAGTCCGTCCATGCGGTCCTTGTGCCAGATGGTGATCTCGATCCAACGCACGCCTTCGTAGCGTTTGGATTTGAGTGGATCAGGAAAGCCCAAAGTCTCGCAGTAAAGGTGATACGTCGCCCATGCTTGCTTGGCTGTGTCCTCGACCTGATCTGGCACGCCGTTCTTATCGACGTCCGCCGGATCAACCGCGTCCTTGCCATCTTTGAGATACAGCATGCGAATCTCACCCAGCTCGAATCGCTCCGTAAACGTCGGCTTTGGTTCCTGACCGACCGCGCTGGTGCCAAATAGCGCCAGTCCAATTACGACAAGGAGTCTTCGCATGGCTGAGGTATCTCTTTCGTATCGGAGAAGACAGCAAACGCGCTAATGGGTTCTTAATGAATTCCAACCTGGAATGCTCCGGCTCGACGGAGCCCTCCAACTCTTGTCGCTGCGCCATCAATCGTCCCAAGCTCAGATCGCAGGCGCAGGTAACCCCATCACTTCACGTCGTTCAAAAAGCACTCCAAGTGACTACTTCAAGCTCGCCAAGAACTCGACGAGGTCGCGCAGATCTGATGGAGAGAGCTTGTTGACGAGGTCAGCCGGCATCGCGCTTTGGCCTTTGGCCGTCTCTTCAATGTCGGACTTCTTAAGCGTCACCAGGTTGCCATCAGCGAGCATCAGCTTGAGTTGCTTGTCGTCGTTCTCCTTCGCGATGCCGACATAGCTGCGACCGTCGGCGGTCACGACCACCAACGTTTCAAAGCCCTTCGCGATTTGGGCGTTCGGGACGGCAACTGACTCCAGCAGGTACTCGCGCGACTTCTCCTTCGCGATCTTGGAGAGATCGGGTCCGACTGCGCCTCCCTTGCCATCCACTTGGTGGCAACGCACGCACGAGACCTCGCTGCGCGTCAGGAAGATCTCGCGACCGCGTTCGATGTTTCCGCCAGCTAGAGCAACACGATGCTTCGCCAGAGGATCTTCAGGCTTCAATGATCGTTCGTAGTTCGTGACCTTGGCTTGCAAGGTCCGTCGCTTACGAGCGGCCTCCAAGATGTCGAGTTGGATCTCTGTCGGCACATCGTTCTTCAGGAAGCGGTCCAGCCACGAGCCGATGACGTTCGTGGCTTCGACGCTATTGATCGTTGCCAGGTCCGAGAGCGCGGCTTGCTTCTCAATGATCTCACCGCTTTCTAAGGCCAATTCAGCCAGCATCACTTGATCGGCGGGCTTCAGTTTGGAGACGGCTCGTCGACCTTCAATTCGCACGAGCGGCTGCTGGTCTTTCACGGCTTGCTCGGCCAATGCGGCGGCTTGCGGCGACTTCAAACTGACCAGAGCTTGCAGCGCGGACGCTCGCGCTGGGCTGGATTGATTGAGGTCTTTGAAGACGTCGACCAGCACGGGTTCCACTTCCTTAATGCCGTACTGAGCGGCAAGTTCGGCGGACACTTTGCGGAGTGCATCGCTGCCCGTGAAGAGGCTGCCGAGCACGGATCGCAACGCGTCCGATGCCGGCTTCGCGTCGCGCTTCTCGATCGGTCGCCAATCGCCGAGCACTCGGTCCAACGGACTTGGCGTGCCCCATTGCTTCAGCTCTTCGAGAGCTTCAATGCGGACCTTCTCGACGATCTTCGAATCCGCCGCGATGCGAGCGATTCGCTGAGCTGCGGTCTCATCGCCGATTCGAAAGTTGGCACTCAGCACACGCCGCAGCAGCGCATCCTGCACGTCGCTCGTTGTCCCCACGGTACCTCGATCCGCCATCGCCGCGAGTTGCGGAAGCGCCTCGGAGATCGGCAAATCATGAATTGCTCGCGCGGCTTCCAGCACAACGCGAGAGTCCGTGTCGCTCAAGAATCGAGCGATCTCGGGTTCTCGCAGATGCCGCAAGGCCAGCACGCCTCCGAGTCTCACCGCTGCATTCGAATGCGAAGTCAAAGTCCCGAGCGTCGCCTTCAAAGACGCCTTTCGCTCCGCGAAAGAGCGTTCCGACTCTGACGGCTGAGTCGCACCATCCGCTTGCCCCGCGCGTCCTTTCGCGGAGCGAAAGGCGACATTGAACGCACCGCTATCGAGCGTTCGGGCCAGGGCCACGGACAGCGAGTGCCGCAGCACTGGGTCGGCGCTCTTTTCCAATTGAGTTGCAGCACCGGCGAGTGCCTCGATCAGCGCGCTGACCGCAGCCTCGTTGGTCGACGAACTCCACTGAGCCAACTGCCCAATCGCCTGAGCCGCACATGCCTGAGTTCGCGGAGACTCATCCTTCAACAACTTGATGAGTGCTGGGACCGCCGCCGGTTGTTCGCTGCGAGCATTCTCGCCGAACGTCCGAGCGGCCTGAGCTCGTACTTCGGCGTTGCTGTCTCCCAGCAGGCTGATGAGAGCACTGGCTGCCGTCGCCGACTTCGCCCGCACGCGCATGCCGAGCCCCCAAACTCCATGCAGTCGCGTCTTGATCGGCTGACTCGAAGTCGTCGCCGCAGTGATGAGCTGCTCTTCGAAGCCTCGCTCGGCCAACGCGATCTGAGCTTCCAGCCGCACGCGCCGATCCGCATGGCTCAGCAGCTTGAGCAGCTCGCCGTCGGGTCGTTTAGTAAACCCTTCGCGCATCAGCTTGGCCGAGTCAGCGATCGCCGGGTTCTTCGCGGCCTCGGTATGAGTGAAGCGATAGAGCCGCCCTTTGCCTTCGCCATTCCAGCCGTTGACCCAGTCGCTGACATACATGCTGCCGTCGAACCCGAAGTCGACGTCGGTCGCCAGGATGTTCTGCAAGAACTGGTGCGAGTCCGTCAGTTCGAACGACGCCCCTTTCGGCTTCACCGAGAACGACCGAATGCCGCTGCCGCCCGGCCCGCCTCGGAAGTCCGCGAGGAAGAAGTGATCGGCATACCGCTCTGGCAAGCCGACGCCGGGATAGAACACCAGCCCCGACGGACCGTCGGCCAAATTCACAATCGGCGGGACGATGTAAGCCGCTTGCCCGTCATGAGCGGGATGCCACAACTTCTCGCGATTCCACGGCCCTCGATCCGGCAAGTATTGGTAATACATCCGCCAGCCGATGTCGGCTCCTTCGACGATATACGTCCAGCGGGCCTTATCACCCGAGTCCGAGTTATTATCGCACGTAAACAAGTTGCCGAAGTCGTCGAACGCCAGCTCTTGAGGATTCCTTAGGCCGATCGCAAACAGTTCCAGTTCCGAGCCATCCATATTGCAGCGGAAGACGGCTCCGCATTCGGGATGAGCAAAGTTCTTACCCTCGAACTGAATATTAAATCCGCGATCCGCCATGCTGAAGTAGATGCGCCCATCAGGCCCGAGCGTCAGCCCATGCAAATCGTGTCCGCGAAAGGCCACGCGCACGCCGTATCCGTGATGCAGAGCCTTCCGCTCGTCCGCGACGCCGTCGCTATTGGTATCAGCCAGCGACCACAATTTCGGGATGCAGGTATAAAGCACCTGCCCGCGCCGCGCGAGCAACCCCGCTCCCGTACCGTCGACGATGTTATTAAAGCCGTCAGCGAAAACGGTGGCTTGGTCGGCTTTGCCGTCTCCGTCTTTATCAACGAGCAACCGGATGCGGTCATGCTCCTTGCCATACTGCTCGACGCTTTCCTTTAGATGCTTTTTGAAGAACGCCAGGCGGTCCTCGACTGTTTGAGCCGCGAGATCATCATGCAGCCAGTGCATATTATCGCGATTATCAGTCACGCCGGCCTTACCCTGCCGAAACGTTTCAGCCACGTAGACGCGGCCTTGTTCGTCGAAGCAGAAGGCGACGGGATTGGCGAGCAGCGGCTCGGCAGCAAAGAGGCTGACGCTGACACCATCCGGCAACTTAAACCCCTTCATCGCCCGCTCGGCTTCGTCAGAAGCGGCAGCAATCTTGGGAAGATACTCCGCCTTCTCTTGAGCGTTCGCGCTGTCGAGGAAACTCGCAGCACCACACCCCACAACCGACGAGCACGCCAACGAAAATATCAACGAAAAAGGTCGAGTCATCACCGCGACAATCTTCTGGCAAGAGGACCGAGATCAAACGGGCGAAACGGCACCCGGAACAAGCAGCGCATGCTCGCAAGTTCCATCGAGGCGACAAGTCGATTGAACCCAATTCGCTTGGGTCAACAGCCTGCGATCTGCATTATTTACCAATCGCTGCCGCACTGGTGAACTCTGCGCGATGCCTAACGAGTTAAGCCGACGTCGACCCTATTAGAGTTAGGCCGCATGCGGCCTAACACGTTAGGGCCGCCACTGAGAATGTCGCCGCAATGATTGACAGACTCATCAAACGAAGCCATTTTCAGCGCCGAACCGATGAGCAGTGTTTTGGAGCTGGCCGAATTAGGCGGCGCGCTGCTCAATTCTCTGTTCGCCCCAAACCAAAGGTTGCAGCGTGCCTGATCCCGAAGCAGTCATCGACGCGTTTGCCCGCGACGGCTGGAAATCCGACCCGTTTGATCGAATGCTCGAATTGGTGCATGCAGATCCAGAAAATGCGTTTTCCCTTCTTCGCGCTGCCATTAAACAGGGAGGCGACAGCGCCACATTCATGGACGCTGCAGTTAGCTTTGTTCCAGAGAACTTGCTCCCCGAATTAGCAGAAATGTCCGCCAAGGCGTTCATTCAAGACAACAGCAATGAAGTCGCTGAGAGCATAATTGCTTATCTGTCACTGCAAGCGGCGGACTGCCTACAACCGTACTTGCAAACCTTTTCCCTCAGCGAATTACCAAACGATGGTGCCTACTATGCTGAGTGGCCTTGGCGATCTGCATCGGAAGATGACTTCACATATTTACTTGAATCACTTCAAACAGCCGCATCGCCTGAGGACAGAGTGATCCCCTTTCGATGCATCCTTGAATCCCGGAATTCGCAATTCATTTCCAAAGCATTGGGTGCTCTCGGTTCGGCAACGCTGCCACCTGGTGCGGGAAAGCTCCCACACGGTAGTCCTGCCTATCTTGCCGAGGTCGGATTTGACGGTATGGCGAGGCGACTATTCAACGACACTGTGCTTCATGTTCGTTTTCCACTTGACCTGTTCCCATCTCAATCGAAGCCGGCGTGGCTCCAGCCAACTAATCACCCAACGTGGAACCTACCAGCTAATCCCGGCAAGCATCGCTTTGGCGGAATTGTTGACTCCGTGTGCGCAGTATGTGATGGCCAATTACACAATTTGATTACGCTCGATCCGTTGCCTGAAGTATTTGGTATTCAAGGCTCTCGCCGGTTGCAAATTGCAACTTGCCTATCCTGTTTGGGGCTCATCGCAAAACCGTGGGGGGTAACTGGTAAAGAGCGGACAGACTGGTTCAGCTGGGGTTGTGAGTTCTCAAGTCGCAACTTCAACGGAGTCCCAGAATGTCCGCTCAAGCGTTTT
>OMIV01000279.1 GCA_900299185.1 Planctomycetaceae bacterium | reverse complement strand
GAGTGAGTTTGAGTTTTCAGTTTTCGGTAGTACTCATGGCAGCAGCCCTCTCCCGACAACGGCAGTTTGCGCGAGTCTTAGGTCGCTCCGGCGGCTTGAAGATCTGCGAGCAATTTCTGCCTTGGCGGGGACTGGTGACGCTGAACTATCACCGCATCGGAACGCCACAGGGCTCGCTGCTGGATTGGGATTTGTGGAGCGCGACTGAAGAAGACTTCGCTTCGCAAGTCAAAGCTCTGAAGCAGCACTTTGATGTCATTGGACTCGAAGACTTGCCGCAGGTGTTTCGCACGTTGGGGCAACGCTGGTCGACGAAACAACGCTTCGTGCTCATCACTTTTGATGATGGCTATCGCGACAACTACGACGCCGCGTTTCCCATACTCCGCGAGCACAGCGTTTCCGGCACGTTCTTCATCACAACGGGCTTTGTCGGCGATCGCCAAATTGCTTGGTGGGATGAGATTGCTTGGATAATTCGTTCGGCTCGCGCGGATGTCGTCGAAGTCTTCTTGGATGGCTGTTCGACTCGCATGCGGCTTCCGATAGATCGGCCTAATTGCGAGGACGCCATTCGGACCGCACTGGCTCATGCCTATCAGCTTGGACCTCAACAACGGGCCGAGTTTCTGAATCAACTCGCAGAGGCAACAGGTTCAGGCCGAGCACCTCAATCATTGGCCACCGACTTGTGGATGAATTGGGACATGGTTCGCGAGATGCGTGCGGCTGGCATGTCGTTTGGAGCACATACCGTTTCGCATCCCGTGTTGTCTCGATTGAGCTGCGACGAGCAAAACGACGAGATCTGCGAATCGCGTTTGCGTATCGAGGCCGAGCTCGGCGAATCGGTGACGGCCTTCAGCTATCCGGTCGGTCGTCGGGACTGCTTCAACGCTGACTCTCGCCGCGTCTTGGAAGCGAACGGCTTTGATTGGGCCTTCAGCTATCACGGCGGCTTCTGCCGATCTCCGAATGCTGACCGACTCAACATTCCGCGCGTCGGCATTGAACGCGACATGGACCAGCATGCGGCGCGGTCCTTCACGGCGTGGCCTCATCTCTTCGCGCGTTGAGCGACTTGGCCCCATCGCGTTTGGTATCGAGCGTCGTCAGTCGAATGAGAGGCTCTACCCAATCCCTGCGGCTGGCGGCACACTCCCCGCGTCTGCATCGGGCTTGAGCTGGCAAGAGCTTTGCTGCCACCCCGCTCGCGCTTCGATCTGCTTCCCGGTCATTGCACCGCTGCGAGAATTTCTATGTCCCGCGAATCTGTGTTTGCTGCCACGCTGGGCTACTTCTTGGGGCCTATCAAACCGTTCTTGGACGATGACTCAGTGACCGAGGTGATGGTCAATGGCTTCGACCAAGTCTACATCGAACGCGGCGGGCAGCTCTTCGAGACGGAAGCCCGATTTGCGAGCGACGACGCGTTGCTGTCGGCCATTCACAACGTCGCTCAATACGTGGGGCGCGAGATTGATCGAGATCGTCCCATCCTCGATGCGCGATTGCCGGATGGGTCTCGTGTGCATGCTGTGATTCCTCCGAGTGCTCGGATTGGGACCTATCTCACGATTCGCAAATTCAAACGCGATATCCTGGGACTGGAAGATTTCGTACGCTTCGGCAGCCTGTCGATGGAAGTGAAAGAGTTCCTCGAACTGAGTGTCATCCTTCGCAAGAACATCGTCGTCGCCGGTGGTACGGGAACCGGAAAGACGACGATGCTGAATGCTGTCTCGACGGCGGTGCCGGAAGAAGAACGCATTGTCGTGATCGAAGACAGTTCCGAATTGAAGCTCAATCAGCGGCACTGCTTGTATCTGGAGAGTCAGCAAGCCGATCGCATGGGACGTGGGCAAGTCACCATTCGCGATCTTTTTAAGGCGTCGCTGCGTATGCGTCCCGATCGCATCATCGTCGGCGAAGTTCGAGGTGGAGAAGCACTCGACATGGTGCAGTCCATGATTAGCGGTCACTCCGGCAGCATGACGACCGTGCATGCGACGACGCCGCGAGATGCCTTGATTCGCTTAGAGACTTTGTCGCTCATGAGCGAAGTGTCGCTGCCGGTGTATGTGGCTCGGGCTCAAGTCGCTTCGGCCATCGACGTCATCGTGCAGTTAGTCCGCCATACCGAAGACGGTTCGCGAAAGGTGGCGAAAGTCACTGAGGCTTACGGTCTCGATGAGAACAATCAGTTCCAGTTTCAGGACATCTTCGTGTCTCGACTGAAGGGGCGGACCGACGATGGCCGCTTAGTTTCCGAGTTGGAGTTCACCGGACAACAACCAACGTTTGCGACCGAGCCCTATGAGCATGGCCTCGATCATCTGGTGCGTCATTCGCACGAAGTCTGGAGCGAGCCGCAATAGCTTTGGCTGCTTCTCGCTATGAGTGCATCTTGTGGCTTCCGGCGGTAACCGGCACTTGCTCGACGTTCGAAGAATTTTTGAACTGGCGCGTGATATCGGTCGGTGAGTTCTCGCCTGTCGGCTGATTGGTCGGCTGCGGTTATCTTCTCACGCAAGTTGGCCGAGTGACTTTGAATGGTCCGCTCGGCGTCGACCGCATTGAGCCGCTCGTTCTCACCCTGAACCGGAACTTCATCATGCTTTCATTTCTCGTGCGTCGGACCGGCTGCTGTGTCCTGACTCTGCTTCTGTGTTGTCCGTTGATGGCTGCAGACACTCCGGCATTCCGATGGCAGAAGCCGGTGACGTTGGGCGAGACCTCGAAGAGCGGACTGATTGCCGTTCCGTTGGACTCGCAGGTCTACTCGTCAACGCGCGATGCGTTTCCTGATGTGAGATTGCTCGATGCTGAAGGCCAGTCCGTTCCGTTTTTGATTCGCAAGCAATCGTTTCAAGAGGAACGAACAACGCGAGGCAGTTGGATCGCTCGCAACCCCGAACTGAAGCCCACTGAGCAGGGGCTAGAGATCCGACTGACGCTCGATAAGGACGACCCGCAGCCGACCGGTTTGTCATTTGTGACGCCGCTAAAAAGCTTCGATCAACGAGTCGAAGTGCATGGCACGGAGCCCGATCAAACTGAGGTCGTCTTGGTCAAGGACGCGTTGATCTTCGACTACTCGCAATTCATGCCGATCAGTCGACTGGATGTGCCATTGCCAGCCAATCGCTGTCGCAGCTTTCGCATCAACTTGAAGACTCTGACGGCAGACCAAGAGTCCGATGTTCTTCAACTGACTCGCTTGATGTCGGAAGGCGGAGCGAAGGAAATTCAACGCGAAGAATGCACCACCATTCAGCGACGAGCTTTTCGAATTGAGCGCATTGAGTTCTGGTCGGAGTCCAAGAAGTTCTTCGTGAAGAAGGACGTTGAAGCCAAGTACGCCGTCTCGAAGTTCGAAGTCAGCGAGGATCTCGAGAAGCATGAAACGACCATTTCAGTGACCTCGCGCCGTGAGCCGCTCACCGAACTTTCTATCGAGACTGACCACAACAACTTCCGACGAGCCGTTCAAGTGCTCGTCCCCAAGCTGTCTGGAGTTCGCACCGAATGGCACGAGATTGCCAGCGGCAGTCTGTCGAAGTTCGAGATCGCCGGGATTCGAGAGGAACGGCTGAAGGTCTCGTTTCCAGAACAACGCCATGAATCGTACCGCATCGTCATCAGTCATGGAGATAGCCGCCCGCTCGCCATTAACGGAGTCGTGGCAGCCGGAGTGGCCTACGAAGCTGTCTGCCTCGCTGAACCGGCTAAGCCGCAGACTTTGGTCTATGGAGCCGACTTGGCTGAGTTTCCCAAGTACGACCTGGCCGCTTTGCAATTGGCGTTTGAACGCGGACTCGAACCGGCAGTTGCCAAAGTAGGAGATCAGGCCGAAGCCACTCCCGCTCAGAAGATGCCGGTCAATGTTCGAGGCCTCATCAACAACCCGGTGGTGATTGGAGCCGTCGTCTGCGGGCTGGTTGGTTTGCTTTCAATCAGCCTGATGAAAGCCGGACGGCGCTTGGCTGAGCTCCCGCCGTCAGAGAGCGGTGATGACTAATCCCGACGGTGGGGAATCTCACCGCTGCGTCGCGACTGGCGAGAAGCGACCGAGTGTCCAGAGGAGTCATTGCCGCGCGGTAAAGACGGCTGATTTACCCCAAAAATCGTTACAGCCGGTCGTTTGACTGACCCGCAAAGTCTCGACATAGTCCGCTCGCTGTTGATCCAGCCGACATATCCCACATAACCCAGACAGGCAAGACGCCTTGTTCTGCTTGTTCGGCGTGGATTTAAAAGTTGTGTGTTGACTATTTCGAGAAGGAGAAAGTCATGCGAAAGATCGTTGCGTTGACCGCGTTGTTCGCGGGAATGGCGTTGGTTGGTTCGGCCAATGCTGACTGTGGTTGCTGCCCAAAGCCGGTTGCTTGCAAGCCAGTCAAAGTGAAGACCGTTAAGTGCCAAGTTGTTCGCACAACTTGCTGCCAAGCCGCACCAGCTCCTTGTGCAGCGCCGGCTCCATGCCAAGCCGCTCCGGCTTGTGCACCAGCTCCAACTTGCTGCAAGCCAGCTCCGGCTCCAGCCTGCTGCAAGCCAGCTCCAAGCTGCTGCAACGCCGCTCCAACTTGCTGCAACTCGGCAGCTCCAGCCGCTGCAGCTCACGCTGCTCCAGCTAAGGCTGTAGAGAACGCTCCTCAGCCTCCGAAGGAAGCTGCTCCGCCAGCTCCTAAGACGGAAGCTCCGAAGAAGTAGTTCTTCTGGCCTGCTTTTGATGCTCGGGTGATTTGCATCTTTGATTGACCACCTAGAACCTGAATCCTTCACCCGAGTTTCAACCATAACGACCGCCGTTCGTCATGAACGGCGGTCGTTTTCTTTTGTACGAACACTCTTCGAAGCGACCTCAGTTGCCTCCCTTATCGCATCAACATTCGCCACATTCTCCTGGCTTTGAAACCTTCCTCGCAGTTCCTTCCTGACCGAGTCCCTCCGATGCTGAAGTTTGTTACGGGCGCATTCGCAGTTGGCGGTCTTATTGCAGCCACCGGACCGATCATCATCCACCTGCTGAATCGTCGGCGATTTAAGGTCGTCGAATGGGCAGCGATGAGCTTCCTGCGACAAGCCATGCAGCGCAATCGTCGAGTGCTCAATCTGCGCGATTTGATTGTGTTGGTACTGCGATGCCTGACTGTTGCGGTCTTTGGTGTCGCACTGGCTCGACCGTTCGTTTCGGGCTTCTCCACTTGGATGATCTTGGGCGCGATCGTCACTGCGTTGGCGACGGTGACTGCCGTCGGAGCTGCGGCTGCGAGCATTCTCTCGTCACAACCAACAGTGCGTCGGAACGGTTGGCTGACTTGTGGCGCGTCGGTTGTTGTGACGTTGGTCGGTTTGGCGGCGATGCTTTTTCAAGGAGGCTCTGCCGGTGCGGCAGCGCTGTCCGGTAAGCAGCCCGTGCATGCGATCGTGCTGCTCGATAACAGCATGAGCATGGCCTATCAGGGGCTCGATAAGACCTTGTTGGATGAGGCTCGAGCCAAGGCCGCTGAGTTCATCGACGCTCTACCTGCGGGCAGTCAGATTCATGTCATTCCGTTGTGCGGTGCGGACGATGCCACCGCGACGACCGCTTATCGCAACAAGATCGATGCTCGAGCGGCGCTGGATCGCGTGACGGTCGTTGATCGCATCGGTCGAGCATCTCATGGATTGCAATTGGCGAGCGATGCGAGCCAACAAGTTCCCGAGCTACCAACCAAACGAGTCGTGCTAATCAGCGATCAGCAAGAGGCTGTTTGGTCTGGCGGTGCGGCTAAGAGCCAATTGGCAGAGATCGGTGACGTGCAACTGTTGCGCATCCCGGTCGAAAAGATCGAGAATGTTTGGGTCTCTGATTTCCGATTGCAGGACGGCATTGCAGATACGGAAACACCGGCCATTTTTCACGCGACGTTGCGGCATGCGGGCGATCAACCGATGACCAACTTGCGTGTCGCGCTCTCGATCAACGGCGAAGAAGTTGCCAGCCGACTGGTTGATCTTGAGCCCGGCCAAGCTCGCGAAGTTGAGTTCAAGCAACGATTGGATGCAGCCGACACCAGTGGGCTTGCTCAAGGTGTTGAGGCTGCTGCTTACCTTAAGGCGACGGTTTCAATTACGGCTGAAGGTGGCGTTGGAGATCGATTGGTTCGCGATAATCAGCGGCATGTTGTGGTGCCACTTGTAACCGGACTGCCGGTGGTCTTCGTCGATCAATATGGGCAGGAAGAGAATCTCGATCGTAATGAAATTGGCGAGACCATTCGGATTCGCCGGCTGCTCGCGCCTCGTAGTTCCACGGACGAGGAAGAGAATCGCCAACTGATTCGAGTGCGACATCTGACGATTGAGCGGCTTAGTGAAGAGACTCTCTCCGATGCTCGGTTGGTGGTAATTGCCGGCGTGTCGTCGCCGGGCGAGTCGTCTCGATTGTTGCGGCAATATGTTGAACAGGGCGGCACGGTGTTAATTGCAGCGGGCTCGGACTTTGAACCACATGCTTGGAGCCAAGCTGCCTGGGACAACGGTCAGGGCATTCTGCCAGCTCCACTTGCGATCGAACCGATCGGGCAACTTCCCGAACTCGCTAACGACAAGCTCGAAACATTCACGCTCGATACTCGATCGATGCAGCATGACTTCTTCTTGATCGAAGGCGAGACGGCCGACGCGCTCGATGATCTTTATCGAGGACCGATCTTCTTTAAGGCGGCGGTGGCAGATGTTTCCGATCAGACGCTGGATGCTTCTGTGAAGTCTCAGCAACAGCGGATCGTGGAGAACCGCGAGTTCCTCAAGCAGTCGGATGAACGCCGCAAGGCATGGGACGAGAAGGAGCGGCAGGGCACTCTCTCGGAAGCGGATGCGAACGAGCGGCGTAAAGATGATGAGCGTCGAACTGACGCGGCTCCGACATGGTTGAAGTGGCAAGATTCCGATGCCGTACTGAAGCTTGCCGAACTCAACCCCGAAGAGTTGGCTGCTCAATCGCGCCCGCGCGTGTTGGCTCGCTATGCCCCCAACGGACATCCTTTCTTGATTGAACGACGCGTTGGAGCAGGGCGGGTTTATTTTTTATCGAGTGGCCTGTATTCGAGCTGGAACACACTCACTTCAACCAACGCCATCTTGATGTTTGATCGAATGCTGAGGCAGCGGCTGGAGCAGTCGCTGCCGCGCCGGAACTTTGAAACGGGTGAAATCGTTTCATTGCCGGCTCAGAAGTCGGATCGCTTACGCTGGGAAGTTGCTTCACCGGATGACCGCAAGGAGACGTTGACCGTCGAGGCACTCAGTGCGAACCGTTACGGAGTGCTCCTGCGACGAGCGTTGTTGCAAGGCCATTACTCCGTGACTGGGAGCGATGCTTCAGAAGCCACGCCGGTTGCGAAGTCGACGATTCCTTTGGCTTTCAATTGTCCCGGCGAAGAGTCGGATCTGGTGGCCTTCGATGCGATTTCATTTCGTGATCGCATGGGAGAAGGCTCTTACCGCTGGCTTGAACGAGACAGCGCGCTGAGCATCGAAGGGGCTCAGGTTCGCGGCCGCGACTTATGGAAGTGGGCCATCATTGGCGTGTTCTTATTCTTACTGACCGAGATGCTGATCCTCGCCTGGCCTTATCGTCGAGCTGAGGAATTGGCGTCGGTGACGTAGCCGCCTGATGAGTTTCGCGGAGGACGTCTTCAACGTGCCTATTTCGCTGGAAACGAGGGACGTTGGAAACATCCCCACGAAAAAGATCGAAGCTCGGAGCTAACGACGACAGTCGACGCCTTCTCGGGCTCGCTTCCGGCTATTGCGGGGACTCGGGGGCAATCAATCCGTGCTCGCGAAGCTTGCTGCGAAGCGTCATGCGGGCCAGTCCGAGTTGCTCGGCGATCTTGGCTTGGTTGCCTCCGAGTTGTTCCCAAGCGGCTTTGAGAACTTGGTCCTCGAAGGTCGCCAGCAAAGTGCGATAGATGTCCGAACGGCCTTCAGCGAGATACTGCCGAGTCAGTGTCGCGAAGTCGTGTGACGGTGCGTTCTGGCCTCCGTGCGAGTCGCTGTTGGATCGCAATGGATCGGGAAGATCGTCGAGTTCGATGACACTCCCGGGCGCATGCAACAACGAGTAACTCAGCACGCTTCGCAGTTCGCGGATGTTGCCCGGCCAATCGTGTTTGGAGAGTCGCTCGCGAGTCGCATCGCTCAATGTGCAAGGCGATCGGTTCTGTTCGATGCAGAGCAACTTCAGAAAGTAATCGATCAATCGCGGGATGTCGTCGACTCGTTCTCGCAGCGGCGGCAGCGAGATGTTGAAGCCATTCAGTCGGTAATAGAGATCCAACCGAAACGCACCACTCTTTACGGCTTCGTCGAGGTCTCGATTGGTCGCTGCGATGATGCGCACGTCAGTTGTGACGGTTGCGTTTCCGCCCAAGCGTTCGAATTGTTGTTGCTGCAAAAGTCGTAGAGCTTTGGCCTGAGTCGCCAAGCTCATGTCGCCAATCTCATCCAAGAAGATGGTGCCGCTGTTGACTTGCTCGAACTTGCCGATGCGACGTTGCTCAGCACCTGTGAATGCTCCCTTCTCGTGTCCGAAGAGTTCGCTTTCGAGCAACGTTTCCGGCAACGCGGCACAGTTGATCGCGAGAAAAGGTCGATCGCGGCGCGTGCTGTGTTGATAGATCGCGCGAGCAATCAACTCTTTGCCGGTGCCACTCTCGCCGGTGATCAGCACGGGATAGTTATGCGGAGCGACGCGGCCAATTTGCTTGTACACCTCTTGCATCGCGGCACTGCGCCCGACGATTTGCTCGGACTCGCTGTTGGTCGGTGATTCATCTTCCAGGACTGCTGGAACGCGCTGGATGCGGCTGGTCTCGATGGCACGCGCCACGATGCGCGTCAACGTTTCGAGGTCCAGGGGCTTCAGCAAGTAATCGAACGCCCCGCGACTAATGGCCTCGATCGCGGTCTCCGTTTTGGCGTAGGCGGTCATCAAGATGACCGGCACGCGCGCGTCGATCTCACGGAGATGTTGGAAGACTTCCAATCCACTCATGTCCGGCAAGCGAATATCCAACAGGACAACATCCGGCTTCTCGGTGCGAGCTGCTTGCAGTCCTCCCTTGGCGTTGGACGCTGAAATCACCGTCATCTTGGGTGACGTGAAGCAACGTTCGATGACGTAGACAATGTTGGGCTCATCATCGATGACGAGTAGTTTGGTTTGCATATCGAATAGCCGCCTTGCTGGATGCAGTAGGGGGAGAATGAAGGTCTCTGATGCAACACGCGGGGGGCATCAAATTGAATCGCCGGAGTGCGATTCGATCGTGTTGCGAGTCTCAGGGAGCCAGATTGAAAACGTTGAGCCCCTACCGACTTCACTCGTCACGGTGATGTCTCCGCCGTGGGCTTCGACGATGCGACGGCAGATGGCTAGTCCTAGGCCTGTACCGCTTTCCTTGGTGGTAGCGAATGGCTCAAAGATGCGGTCCAAATCGTCTTCGGGAATGCCTGACCCATCGTCGATGACTCGCATCCAAGTGCCTGCGTTTGCTGGCAACGAATCCGCACCTTCAGGAGCAATCTCTTGTTTGCGGATCACTACCGCGAGATGGCCTTGCGGCTGGAGGACGTCGAGCGCATTCAGCAGCAGATTCAATACGACCTGTTTAATTTGAGTTGGGTCGTGGTTCAGCCAACAAGCTTCAGGTGGGAAGTCCATCTGCAAGTCGATTTCTTGAGCGCGGCATCGAGCCATCACCAACTCTACGGCTTCGGTTGCCGTTTGCTTGAGGTCAGCTTTTCGCTGTTCGAGCTTGGGTGGGCGAGCGAAGTCGAGAAACGATTGAATGGAATGCTCAAGCCGACTGATCTCGCTGCTGATGATGCCAAGCTCGTGTGTACTAAGTCCTTCACCGTCCGTGCGGTCGAGGGCCATTTGCACCAGCATCTTGATCGGTGTTAGCGGGTTGCGCATTTCATGAGCGAGCGCCGCCGCGAGTCGACCCATAGCCGCGAGTTGCTGATTGTGGAGCAGTTCACGCTCTCGCTCATGCAGTTGTGTGACGACGTGCTCGACACGCCGACGTAGTTCTTGCATGCCTTCTTGGAGTGTCGACTGAGCTCCCAAATCGACTGTTGGAATCGGGCCAACAACGGTCTCCAGTTTGTCGACTGTGCCTGTGACCGAGACGTGCAGTTCCAGCAACGAGCGTCGCAGGCCGCGAGCAAAGGCCAAACCCACCGACACTCCGGCCAAGCTGCCGCAAATACCGAGCAGCATCAGCCCATTCATCACCGTGCGAGTGCTGGAGCGACTGCGTTCATTCGTACGATCGATGATCCTCTCGTCCATTTGGACGCAGTCGTTTGCCGGATTCAGGACTTGCTTCAGGATGAATTCATCAGCAAGGTCCTTTAGCAGTGCTGTTCGTTCTTCGGGAGGCAGACTGCGAGCAGAACGAAATTGAGTGACGAACTCTCGATACCCTGACTCGACCTGAGCGAGTTTCTCCCGCTGCTCAGGATCGTGCGCCAGTTCTTGAGACTGCTGCAGCAATCTCTCGGTCTCGTCTTGAAGTCCTTGAATCCCCACTAAGTACGAATCGTCGCCGAATCGCAGGTATTGGTTGAGGAGATGTCTTACCTCACGCATCTGGATGTAGAGGTCGTGGATGAGGCCCATCGAGTGGACGTCCTGGGCCACGAGATCCGAAACTCCAACTTGTTGTCGATGCACATTCCACGCGGCGATCATCCCTAAGGCGAGCAGCAGGACGCTGACGCCAAAGAGCGGCAAGATGAATTTGATAACTGTCGAACGATGCATGCTCGGCGATCCTTGAAAACGTTGTTCGACGGGCGAGAGTTTGGATGGAGACACTGGGGTTCCTCGTTCGCTTGAGGCCACTCCTGTTGAGAGCAGCATGTTACTGCCGTAAGTCGATGCCAGTTAGGACACGGCGTTGGACAAGTCCTGGTTGAAACCACTTGGCATCGAAGTGAGAGACGTGTCCTTCCAATTGCTTGGATCAACGACTCGGCAGGACCCCACTGTTCGAAGCGGTCCCTGTTGTCGAGGGCATTCGGTTGATACCGCTTAGCTGCTTCTTGGTCACAGTCGATGTTGTGGATGCTAATTGTCAGCAGTCGGTCTCTGAGGAGCGATTCGTCGGCTAAGTACTAGCCGTGGTCGCGACCAATCCCTGGCTGAGAACTGGGCATGACAAGAATCAGTCGCTGAGTACGACAAAAAAGTTGCGAGAGATTTGGTTCGAAAACTCCATGATTTGAAGGCAATCACGTTGGCTGACGGCAACTCAGGAGTCTTGCCTCGGTCAATTGGCACGTCGCGTGCCTTAGCTCTAAACCACGACAACCTTCGTAGCTTGGAGAATGCAATGAGCAACACGCCGGTCTCGACATCTCAGCCTGCTAGTGGGTCTTCTTGGAAGGCCAATGCTATTTCTGGATTCTTGGTCTTCCTGATCGCCTTGCCGCTGTGCTTAGCGATCGCGATCGCCAGCAACTTCCCTGCGGTGGCAGGAGTTCTGACGGCCATCGTCGGTGGAATCGTGACTCCTTGGATCAGTAATTCGCAGTTGACGATCAAGGGGCCAGCGGCTGGATTGATCGTGATCGTTGCTGGTTGCGCGGTCTCATTCGGGTGGGTACCAGGTGAAGCAAACGCAGCCGCTCAGATGGAAGCTTACCGTTGCACTCTGGCGGTAGGCGTCGTTGCTGGAGTGCTGCAGATCTTGTTCGCTCTGCTGAAGGGCGGCATCGTCAGTGAGATGTTCCCGACGACTGTGGTTCACGGGATGTTGGCTGCGATTGGTGTGATCATCATCTCGAAGCAATCCCACATCATGTTGGGGGCGAAGCCGGAAGCTAAAGAGCCTTTGCATCTGCTGGCCGAGATTCCGCGTTCGATCACCACCGGCATGAACCCCGCGATTGCGATGGTGGGTGTGACGTGCCTAGTGCTGCTGTTTGCCTGGCAGTTCGTAAAGCATCCCTTGCTCAAAAAGATTCCTGCTCCGCTGCTGGTGGTGGGATTGAGCATCGGCTTGGGAAGTTATCTCGGGCTAACGACAGAGCACTCGTATGAATTCTCGGGCAAGACTTTTCAGCTGTCTGAGAAGTTCTTGGTATCCGTGCCCAAGAGCTTGATGAGTGCGATCACCTTCCCGGACTTCTCGAAGGTACTTACTGGTAATGGCATCTTCTGGATCACCATGTTCTGCGTGATCGGATCACTGGAGTCGATTCTCAGTGCGAAGGCTGTAGATCTGCTGGATCCCAAGAAGCGACGTACAGACTTCGACCGTGATCTCTTAGGTGTAGGTATTGCCAACACTCTAGTGGCCTGCATCGGCGGGTTGCCCATGATCTCCGAAATCGTTCGTAGCCGAGCCAACATCGATAACGGGGCTCAGGACCGATTCTCGAACATGTTCCACGGTCTGTTTTTGCTGTTGTTCCTGTTGCTGTTGCCGGGTTTGCTGCATCAGATCCCATTGGCAGCGTTGGCTGCGATGCTGGTCTTCACGGGTACTCGATTGGCATCACCCAAAGAGTTCATCCACATGTACCACCTAGGCATCGATCAGTTGGTCGTGTTTGTGGGCACCATCGTGATGGTGCTGGCGACCGACCTGTTGCTGGGGATCTTGGCGGGAGCTTGTTTGGAACTTGGCATGCACTTGCTGCGAGGTCTGTCTCTCAAGGCGATCTTCAAACCATCACTTTGCGTCGAGAAGCAATCTGGCCAGACGGTTGTGAAGTCCGGTGACTCAGCTGTCTTCACGACCTGGATTCGCTTGAAGAAGTGCCTGACTCAAATCGATCCGGTGGAACGAGTCGTTCTCGATCTCTCTTCGGCGGCAATTGTCGATCACACCGTGATGTCGAAGTTGGAAGACATGCAACGCGACTGGACTGCGGAAGGGCGACAACTCTCAGTGACCGGTCTTGAAAATCATCAAGGTTCTTCTTCGCACCCGCTGTCTTGCCGCCGACGAGTCGGTGCGACAACGACAGCTTGATCTCGACGGAAACGACTTCTGCGGTTGTTGGTTGGGTTCAAGGAATGTGCTGTCAGTCGTTGCTTTGGTGAGCGATGTGTTTGCCCGGTGGAGCTGGGTTTGACACTCGGCGTTATGGATTCAAGTGGGACTCGTTGCCTGCAGTGAGTGGCGGGCATCGGGCCTGGGCGCTCCCTCTCTCGTTCTGCGAGGGAGGGGGCTGCTCGGGTAATCATGGCTC
>OMIV01000278.1 GCA_900299185.1 Planctomycetaceae bacterium | reverse complement strand
TCGTCGGCAGCGTCAGATGTGTATAAGAGACAGCCTCACCGATGAGTTCCAGATTCCTCATCACGGCGTCGAAAGCCATTCGACTCGCAATCAGTTCCGGCAATTCAAGGCCATTCGTGTAGTCGAGCACTCGCTCGCAGAAGTCGATGACGTCTAAGACGTAGAGTCGATAATCACGCGACATGAATCAGGTCCTTCTCGATATGGGGCAGAACCTCACGTCGGACAGCACCGCGCATGACAAGATCGCACTCTCGACCTAATAAGTCTTCGATGAAGAACCGCGTCCCCATGTAGCCGTCGAAGTTCCCCTGATCTTCGAAGTCGACCATCACATCAATGTCGCTATCGGGCCGAGCTTCACCGCGCGCGACCGAGCCGAAGATTGCGAGCTCGGTGACACCAAAGCGGCGATGCAGCTCGGGCTTATGAGCGGACAGCAATTGCAGTGCTTCGGCGGTTGAGATCATGTGACGGTCTCTGGTATCGAGGGCAGTGTCGGGGGCGAGTCTATCTCTGCCTGACAGCCTCACCAAGATGGTGAGTTCAAGTGTTCGTCCCAATAATCGCGCGACCCCGGCTGCTTGCGACGAATCTCGCGCCACCGATTTGGAATAAGGGCCATTAGCAATGCGCTTTCCGTTCTGGCCGCCGCCAAGAAGCCGAGCACCGCGACATCAGGTTGTCTCGAAAGTGTTGTTCGTCGTGTTGCAGTTCACCGGAATGATTGCGGGCCTCGGGCTTGCTGCCGGGAATCGACCAAACGCCGAGCAAGCCTTTCTGGAACCAACTCTCGGAATGCTGATCGGGCTCGGTTTGTGGTGGCTTGTTTGCATCAGACTTTGGAAAGCAAGCTGCCCCGACTGCGGGACGAGCTTTCGCTGCAAGCTTTGGTTTCATGGACGGCTCGACGGGAAATTCGTGTCGCTCACTTACGACTGCCCGAAGTGTGGCTTCCGTTACCCTGCAAGTTTCGACGAAGAGAAACGCGACTCGGCTCTCCGGTTGTTTTGGTTCGTAGCCATGACCATGAACGTCGTCGGCGCCATTTTCTTCTTCGTCGTCATTGGGCTGGGGATCTACACGGCAATTGCTCAGGACTTCTTGCAGGGACTTTGCCTTGCCGCACTTGGAGGCGGCTTCATTTGCGTTTGGCTTGTGATGATCAATTTCATGTTTCGTTTGTCTCGTAGCCGCATCGAAAAGGCAGACGAAGCGTCTCCGACAAAAATCGTTTAACTCGCAGCCGAAGGCCAGAAAGTCACGCACATGCTCGCCTTCGGTTGCCAATCAAACGAGCAAGACCGAGGCTTGCCAAGAACGCCATATAGAGATCTGTAACACAAGATACACAAAGGAACTTCGGATGTTGATTCGGTCTGAGTTAGGACTGCGACTCGCAGCTCTCTGGGCTGTGTTAGTGTTGGGATGCTCGCTGGCGAGCGCTCAAGACAATGCTCCGCCGAAGAAGCCGGTCATTCCGCATGCTCAGGACAAAGAGCCGAACGAGCCGCGCGATCCTCTGACGGCGGCCAAGATGATGACTGTGCCCGAAGGTTTTTCCGTTGAGGTCGTCGCGAGCGAACCGGACATCGTGAATCCCGTCGCGATGGCGATTGATGAGAAGGGCCGCTTCTGGATTACCGAGTCGCTCGAATATCCGCGCCGCGAGCCGGGCGTCGGCAAGGATCGCGTTAAGGTGCTCGAAGACACCGACGGCGATGGCAAGTGTGACAAGTTTTCCATCTTCCTGGATGGGCTCAACATTCCGAGCGGCGTGGCGGTCGGGCATGGCGGCGTGTGGATCGCGAACTCGCCCGACATCCTCTTCGTGCCCGATGCCGATCGAGACGGCAAGCCGGATGGTCCGCCTCAAGTCGTCGTTACGGGCTTTGGTCGCACCGACACGCACGAGCTTCCGAACTCGCTCACGTGGGGACCGGATGGTTGGCTGTATGGGCTCAATGGCGTTTTTAATTACAGCCATGTGAAGTACCCCAAAGAGAACCCGAACTTCAAAGAGGATCACAAAGGCTGGCCGCTGACCTGCGCGATGTTCCGCATTCATCCGCGCACGCGCGAGTTTCAGGTCTTCTGCGAAGGCACGAGTAATCCGTGGGGCATCGCGTTCAATGACGAGGGCGAGGCTTTCGTCAGCGCCTGCGTCATCGACCATCTGTGGCATCTGGTCGAGACCGGCTACTACCACCGACAAGGCGGGCCGTATCCGCCCTTCACATGGAAGATTGATTCCATCGTCAAGCACAAGCATCAGAAGGCGGCTTACTGCGGCATCCATTACTTCGACAGCGACGCCTATCCGGAGAAGTACCGAGGCAAGCTCTACATGGGCAACATTCACGGCGGCTGCATCAACGTGGATCGCATCGAGCGTGATGGCTCGACCTACAAAGGTTTTGGCGAGGACGATTTCCTCACCGCAAACGACGCGTGGTTCATGCCCGTCGTGCAAAAGACTGGCCCGGATGGCTGCCTCTACATCCTCGATTGGTATGACCGGTATCACTGCTATCAAGACGCAAACCGCGACCCCGCCGGCATCGACCGATTGAAGGGCCGGCTCTATCGAGTGAGGTACAAGGACTCGCCGCGCGCTCCGCAGAACCTCGACCTCGCGAAGGAAACCGACGAGCAACTCATCGAGCGACTCGGTGCAAAGAACGATTGGACGAGATGGACTGCGACGCGCCTGTTGCAGGAACGAGTAAACGATTCGCTCGGGACAGCGTTACTAAGCCGCTTAGTTCGAGAAGGAGCTTCACCCGTTTTTCGTCGACATGCATTGTTTGCGGCAGGCGGCTTCGCTGTCGGGAAAACATGGGACGCTCATTTGAACTCATTCTCCGATCCGGCACTCCAAGCGTGGAGAGCCCGCGTTCTCTATAGCCACCCAAGTAACATGAACAGCCCGGCTGAACGCTCAAAAATGAGTTTCTGGTCGGCTCAACAATGGGATTTCTATTGGTCTAATCTTTGGTCCCGCTTTCCGGTTTCGGAGAATCCCGCTATCCGCCTCCAACAACTGATCGGCATTTCCAAAATGCCTTCGGATAGTGGGCCAATCGAGGGACTTTTGAAGATTCTTGCCAAGTCCGAGGGTGATCGACTCATTCCGCAAATTGCCTGGCAGAATCTGCACCCTCGTTTGGAACTCGCTTCTACTGACTTTGTCGCGGTTGTCCGAAAAAACGATTACCTCAACTCCAAGTCTGTCCTCGACCTCATGCCGCGAGTCACCGATCGCCTGCTCGGTCGGCAGAAGTTCGATGCGAAGCCGGTCGCTGAATTGTTCTCGCTCTTACGCGATGAGCATCCGCAGGTCGGCAAGCAGGTCATCGAACTCTTAGCCGCGAAGGTGCAGTCGGGGGAACTCAAAGGCGAGAAGCTGGAGCTACTCAAGACGGCGATGGCTGAGCCGCTGACTCCGGTGTTGGCCGAGGGCTCGAAGCATCCGCTCGCGACCGATGCCGCGCTGCTCGCCGCGTCATGGGGAGACCCGCGCGGACTACCTCAAGTCCGTCGCTCGTTCACAACGCGCGGATTGCAAGCCGATGCGCGGTTGAAGGCGCTCGGGGCACTCGTTGCGGCGAAGGATGCCGGTGTGATCGAGGCCATCGCGGCGGTGCTTGATGAGAAGTCTGAGACGGCCGATTTCAAATCTCAGATCCTCACGACGGCTGCTCGGCTCGAAGACGCGAAGATCGCTGATGTCATGCTCGCGCGCTATGCGAGCCTTGAACCGGGACTGCAACCGGCGATTGTCGAACTGCTGACTCAGCGAGCTGCATGGTCGAAGCAACTGCTCGCTCAAGTGGCTGACAAGAAGATCGCCGCGACCAGCATCAACGTGAATCAAGCGCGGCGCATGCAGGCTTTGAAGGACAAAGATTTGTCCGAGCAACTCAATCGTGTTTGGGGCCAAGTCCGCGACTCGCGCAACCCCGATCGCGAGAAGGTTGTCGCCGAGATGAAGACGTTGGTCCGCAGCTCGAAGGGCGATGCGTTCGCGGGCGAAAAGGTCTTCAAGCGAGTCTGCGCCGCGTGTCACAAGATCTACGGCGAAGGCCCTGAGATCGGTCCGGACATCACGTCGAACGGTCGCAACGATTTCAATCAACTGCTCTCGAACGTGTTCGACCCGAGCCTCGTGATCGGCGCGGGCTATCGCGTCTGCACCGTCGTGACCAAGAACGGTCGAGTGCTCAGCGGCCTGCTCGTCGAAGATAGCCCGCAACGAGTCGTCCTGAAGCCGGCTCAAGTTGCTGCGACATCCGCGAACACGACATCGAACATGCCGGTGACTGTCGCCGTCGGCGCGTTGATCACCGTCCCCCGCGATGACATCGACGAGTTCAAACTCAGCGAACTGAGCCTCATGCCCGAGGGCCTTGAGAAGCAGCTCTCGTCGCAAGAGATCGCGGACTTGTTCGCCTTCCTAACGCTCGACAAGCACCCGTCGGACAAGAACGCCAAGCGTCTGCCCGGTGTAACAGCCGTGACACCTCGCCAAAGCTCGACCCCGACGGACTTCCCATCGCTCGTCGCCGAAGTACTGCCGGGCTTCAATTGCTCGGCGTCGGGAGTGGATGGCATCGCGCTGCTCAACAATCACTTCGGCAGAGACAGCGTGTTGAGAACTCATCCGGTCAGCCGCGACTCGAACTGCGTGCTGAGCCAGAAACTCAAAGTGCCCGATGGCAAGAAGACGAAGCTGATCTTGGATGTCGCTCACGACCCGCGCGGAGACTGGCGACTGGTCGTGCGCGGCAACGGAGAGCGTCTCGCCGACGAGATGATCAGCAAAGAAACCTGCAAAGACGGCTGGCGCACCTTGACGGTCGACCTCAGCAAGTTCGCCGGAACCGAAATGAAACTCGACCTACACAACCAAGCCAACGACTGGAGCTACGAATTCGGCTACTGGGGCGGAGCGCGAATCGTCAGCGAGTGATGTTGAGCAACTCGCGATAGCCGAAATTGCGGTCTTGTTTGCAATGACCGGTTGGGATGGATCTCCGTCGGAGTGTCGGCGATGACGCGCCGACGGAGTTCTTTTCGACGGATTGAAATCTCGCAGCGCGAAAGAGTTAGTTTCGGAGGAACTCGCGCAGCACCACGGTCGCATAGGCTCCGGCGGGGAGCGTGAATTCGAAGGCGAGACCGACTTCGACAGGAGCGATTCGCAGGTCTTCCGGATACAGAACGGCCGGTCGACGAGTCCCGGATGTGAGCTTTGAAAACTTCTCGAATGCCGCCAGCGGCAATTCGAACTGCTCCAGAATTCGAGCCTCTCGTTCGGCGGGTTCACCCACTGGCGCGATCATCTTGGGACCAAACATGGGACCGGTGATAACCGTCTCGCGCGACAGACTGCGAGCTTGTTCTCGCTCGATATCCTCGACCGCGAAGCAACCACCCGACGTAACGACCTGCATCACGTCACCCTGTAAGACTTTATCCAGAATGCCGTCCGTCAGTCGCTGAGCCAGCCACGCGTTGAAGAGTCGCGACTGAACTGCCGACAGCGCGAACCTCAGAGCATCGGGACCAAGCCGACGCGTCGGTTCGCCTCGCAAAAGTCGAAAGCCATCGAGGTCTGTTTCATTCGATAAACCAAAGCGTTGGTCGCCAAAGTAATTCGGGACTCCGTGCTGGTTCACCTGCTCCATCACAGCCAAGGCAATCTCGCTGGTATTGGGCACGGTCTCTCGCACGACGATGCGAAAGCGATTGCCCTTCAGGTGCCCCGTTTTCAACTTGTTGCGGTGTCGTTTTGCTTCCAGCACGCGCACCTGATTGTTCTCGATCACCGCCGGATCGGGACACGATCGTGCCATCACCGAAACAAACTGCCGCGTGACCGCTTGCCGATCTTTGCGACCGGCAAATCCAATCTCGGCTTGCGGCACATTGAGCGTTCGAGCGAGATGCTTCACTAACTCGGGCGTGCCGAGGTCTCGCTTTTCGATCCAGAGGTAGAGGTGCTCTCCGTCACCACACGGCAGATATGCCGGGATCTCTTCGACGATGAAGTCTTCGAGTTCCGTCTTCAGCTCGCCGCCGATGCCGGGTGAGTCAGTGAGAAACGGCAGCAAGTCGTCAGCAGGGGTCAAAGAGAACTCCGAGTTGTAGCAGTCGTCGTCAGGAGGTCATCGACATGATCGATGCGGCGCCCCGTACCGAGGGCTCAGTTCAAAGAAATCGAAGGTCGGCACGGATTACAGATCGCCCCATTCCGCCGGAGTATCGTCGGCTTGATTCCAACTATTCCACACCCGCCAGAAGTCCGGCAACTGGGTACCGTATGTGCCGACCGCCAAATCAAACAGGTCGCTCATCCGTGCTCCAACCAGTTCTGACTCCAACTTGCCTGAGTTCCGCGCGAGGTCTGCGATCGCAGTCTTAAGTGCCGGAGATGCAGACTTCGGATTGAAGATATGGTCGGCAGTGGCGTCCATCAGGGAACTCCATGAATCGTTGGTTGGATCGAAGGTGAAAGGATTGAGAGAAGGATAGGAGTCGAGAACGACGGCGACGAAACACGCTTTTCGCAAAGAGACTCTTGCTGAAAACTGACCGCGCTGAGTTGGTGAGTTGAACGACGGACAGCAAGTCCGTCGTTCGGCAACTTCGACTTATTAAGGCAAGGCCGGACCGACTCGCAGGTTCTTAAGCCGCACCACGGTGCTGTGATTTTGCAGTCCCAAGAAGCCACTCGTCTGTCGCAAGTTGATCAGCGGATGACTGTCTGGCTTCACTTCCACAATCACGACTCCGTTATGCACCGTCGTGATCTCTTGGCCTTTGCAGTTGATTTCGAGCGTGTTCCACTGACCGGCTGCGCGACCAACTTTCTTGTTAGCTCCGCAGATGTCATAGACCGAGCCGCAGTATTGATAGTCCTTCAACTTCGCGTATTGAGGAGCGGCATCGTCTAAGAGCTGCACTTCGAAACCTGCTGCCGGTTCGGTCTCGTCCTTACGATGGTGGTTACCGTCTTTGGGCACTCGAACATATACGCCGCTATTGCCGCCCTCCGACACCTGGTAGTCAAACCGCAGATTGAAGTCGCCGTATTCCTTGTCAGACCGAATCCACGGCCCCTTCTTGCCATTGCAAACCAAGAGCCCATCTTCAACGAGCCAACAATCCGACGCCGGCGCTCCCGCACCTTCCCAGCCCGTCAGGTCTTTGCCGTTGAACAGACTCGCATAGCCCAGCTCCTTCACGGTCACGTTCTTCACAAGGAACTGACCGCCCTTCGGCACTTCAATTTGAAAGCCAATGTAGCCCGTGCGGTTCTTAAGGCCCGACGCTTCGTAGGCGGGCTTGCCATTGATCTGCAGCTTCACTCGGTCTTCAACGACAGTGATGTCGAAAGAATTCCACTCGCCTTCTTTGACCAATCCGGTGCTCATAGCGCCGGGCAAGTTGCCAATGTTGCCTTCTTTGCCCTGCAACAAATTGACCTGATAGCCGCCCTTTGGAAACGGAGCCCCATCTTTGGGAGTACGGATATAGATGCCCGCGTCGTAGGCGGTCTTTTGCAGAGCCTTCCATTCGACGTGCATTTCGAAGTCGGCATAAGTGTGATCTGACCTCAGCCAACCGTCGCCTGCTTTGAGCACCAGATTGCCATCTTCAACCACGGCCTCGCAGCCATTTTCGATGGTCCAACCATTGAGCGTCTTGCCGTCAAATACCGGCATCGAATACCCCACCGGAGCGTCCTGAGCCCGAAGCGACCCAACTCCAATTGACGCGATCACCAACGCCAGCAGCGGCAGCAGTTTCATAGCCAGGATCCAGTCTTTGTTATTGATCTGAGACGTTGCAGATGCCCAAAGGCGATGGGCTAGGAATTACGAAGAACTTCAAAATCGAGGTCTTGCGGCCCAACGGGCCATCACCATGTCAGCCCAGGGCATTGCCCTGGGAACGAGTTCAACGAGCACAACAGAGCCCCAAACGGGGCGGCACTTATCCCAGACATACCGTTCATCCAACGAAATGGCGTGCCTCTGGCAAATCAAACGGAACTCGTCTTGAAAACTCATCCGTCGGTGATGCTCTTCTTGATTTTTGATGTATTCACGAACGTCGGGAACCTTGGATTCGCTCACCGAGAACGCTCCGTACCCGGCTTGCCAAGCAAAGCTCGCGAACAACGGAGACTGTCGCTTGAGCCACTTCGTAGTCTCGGTCTTAGCCTCTTGAATCAAGTCTTTGATCGCGAACTTGCGACTCAGCAAGCAAAGCACATGAACGTGATCTTCAATGCCGTTAATGACCAATGCGGGTGAGTCAACGTTGTCCCGCAGGATGGTCGCCATGTAGGCATAGAGTTGCTGTCGGACGTCAGAGTTCTTCAACCAAGGTGTCCGATCTTTCGTTGAGAACACCAAGTGAAGAACCACCTTGGCAAGCGACTGTGGCATGTTGACACCAGGGCATGCACCGCGCGGAAGTAGTTATGGTCGCCCCGATGGGGCTTTGTTTGTTTTGCGACACATTTACCCAGGGCGATGCCCTGGGCTGACATAGGACTGGCCCGTTGGGCCGCAATGTGAAGCTGCATAAAACGCCGGGGTGACATCCGATAAGACCGCATGCAACCCCGGCCTCAATCGAACCTACTTGTAGTCCGCAGGCTTCTTGCCGGGCACGTATTTGCCGAAGCCGAAGAACGTGGGCTTGTACTCGCCGACGTAATCAACATTGGTCTTATCGGTAATGGCCGACTCTGCACCGGTAGCCCACAGGACCGAGTTCACGCACAAGCGGCGCAAGCCTTCGCTCTCTAGATCGACCGAAGCACCCATCGTCGTGCAAATGACCTTCGACACCTTGCCGGACTCGCCCTTGTATTCGCGGGTCCAAACCAAAGCCTGCATGGGGTCGTTCTTTTTGCCTTCAACAGCTTTGTCAGATGGCTTCATGCCTTCGAGCACTTGGCCGTGAACCAAGACTTGATCGTTGGGACCAAGATGCACGACTCCGTAGACGTCGGTCGGACCCCAAATGTCGCTGCATCCCTTGAGAATCGGATGCGACGCGAACGCTGGATTGATCACGCCTCGGCAGCTTTCTTTGCCGTGATTACCGTGATGACTAATCCATGTTTCACCAAGCACCGCCTGCCCCCAACCACCGGCAGGATTGGCACTCGTCCAAGTCCACTTCGCATAGGGGCTGTTCCTGTTCTTGCCGTAGTTGAAGGCATGCGTCGACGTGCGCAGGCCCATGATTGGCTTGCCAGAGTTCGTGAACTCGATGATCGGTGCCATCTGTTCGTCCGGCAGTTCTCGGAAGCGAGTATGCATCACCATCATGTCGGCTTCCTTCAGCAAATGAGTGCCGGGGATGTTCTGCTGAAAGTCAGGCTTGATGGTGCCCGTTGCTGGATCGATGGCGAACAACACCGAGCACTTATAGCCGTAGCGCTTCGACAAGATCTTGGCGAGCATTGGGCAAGCTTCTTCCGAGCGATACTCGTCATCGCCGGAGATGAAGACCACATGCTTGCCTTTGCCCGGACCATCTCCGCCTTCAAAGGTCAGCCATTGATCGTCGGCACGACCGATGACTGACGTCAGGGCCAGAACTGCGAAACACAAGAACGCTCGAATCCGCATGATGAGACTCCACAGTAAGTGATGATCGTGGTCACGTAATGACGACCGGGCTCAAACAATAGGCCCTGATCAGAGTTCGTTCATCTGAGCGATGCCTACCTCAGGAACCGCCCGCCGTTGATGTCGAGAATCGCGCCGTTGACGAACTTCGCCTCGTCGCTGGCCAGAAACACGACTGACGCAGCCACTTCATCTGCCGTCCCGTTTCGGCCAAGCGGCGTCTCTTTGCGATACTGCTGCATGCGTTCGGGAGTGCTGAAGACTTCGTGATGTCGAGTCTCAATGACACCCGGCATGATGGCGTTGGTCCGAACCGCAGGAGCCAGTTCCTTCGCCAGCGTTCTGGTCATTACTTGCAGGCCGCCTTTGGCAATCGCATACGGCCCTGCTCCATTCGCCCCACCTGTCTGCACCGAGAGCGACAAGTTGTTGATGATCGCGCCGTTGCCGCTGGCCTTCAGATGCGGAATTGCTCGTTGTGTCACAACAAATGCACTCGTGAGATTGACCGTCAAGATCTCGGACCACAGACCTAACGAGCAGGTTTCAAGCGGCGTGCGTTCGATCGGGCTACCGGCATTGTTAAAGAGAATGTCGAGGCGACCGGTTCGTTCGACAAAGCGATCAACGAGGGCTTGAGCTTCGGTGGCATGCGCGACATCACCCTGCAGTAAGAGACCGTCGCCACCATTCGCTCGGATCGCATCGAGCGTTTCTTGGGCTCCCGCATCACTGCGATGAAAGTGAATGCCAACAAACGCGCCGGCCTTCGCCAGAGCAATCGCAGTCGCTTGGCCGATGCCAACACCAGCGCCCGTGACAAGAGCCGCTTTGTTCTTCAACGAGATCGTCATAAGTTTGAATTCCTAAGGTGAGAACCGAGACCTGCGGAGTTCTCGTCACTGCCCCCAGTGCATTCAACGCATGACAAGACTCAAGCACTCCCCAATCGAACGTCCCTGCATTACCACTCCGCGCCGTTCAACTGAGGGACCGTCGGCTTCACCAACAAGATCTCATTGCAACGCCCTTCAAAGGATTCAGCCCTTATGACTTTCACTTCGCGAGTTGTTGTTCGCTGTCTGGCGTTGATCTTCGCGGCCTTGCTGCCGGTCGTTGGGCGGGCGGAGTTAGTGCGGTTTGAAATTCAAAAGCGCGAGCCGTTTGCTGGCGGTGCCGAGTTTGGAGCGGCGGGCTCGTATGAGCGAATCGTCGGACGCGCGTTCTTTGAGCTGGATCCCGAGCTGAAACAAAACGGCAACGTCATCGACTTGAAGCTCGCTGCCAAGAACTCGCGAGGCAAAGTGGAATGCTCGGCAGACCTCTTTATGCTCGCCCCTGCGAATCTGACGAAGGCGAATGGCGCGGCGCTGTACGACGTCAACAATCGTGGCAACAAGCTCGCGATGCGGTTCTTCAACAACGGCGGTGGCGGGAACGATCCCATTAGCTTGGCCGATGCGGGCGATGGCTTCTTGCTGAAGCATGGATTTGTTGTGGTGTGGAGCGGCTGGGATGGCGAACTGCTGCCGGGCGGGGATCGCATGCAGTTGCAAGCTCCCGTCGCGAAGTCGAACGGTCAGTCCATCACGGGACGAGTCCGTTGCGAGATCGTGCCAACTGGCAATGCCACTCGCACGGTCGTGAACTGGGCGAATCATGGTTCGTATCGTCCCACTGCTTCGGGGCTGGCTCAGGCAACACTGACGCAACGACTGCTGCCCGGCGATCCGCGTGTGGAGATTCCTCGTGATCAATGGAAGCTGCACGTCGCCGATAGCGCAGCCGCTCATCAGTTGCCGTTGGTGGAATTAGAATTACCCGCCGGGCTCAAACGAGGTCACATCTACGAGCTGATCTATGAAGCTCAAGATCCTCTGGTTCACGGCACGTGCTTCACGACGGTCCGCGATCTGATGTCGGCGTTGAAGCAAGGCACCGGTCAGAACAACCCGTTGACGCATGCGGGCCAGCCAGTGGTGAAGCGAGCACACGGCTTCGGGGTTTCGCAATCAGGACGCTTCTTGCGCGAGTTCGTGTATGCGGGCTTCAATGAAGACGAAGCTGGTCGAAAAGTTTTCGACGGCATCATTCCGCATGTCTCCGGTTCGGGATTGGGCTCGTTCAATCATCGGTTTGCTCAGCCGACTCGGCATGCAACTCAGCACGATCATGCTGACTATCCACCGGATCGTTTCCCGTTCGCTTACGAAACTCAGACTGATCCGTTGAGCGGACTGACTGACGGCATCTTGCGGCGGTCAACGGCTTCGGGGACGACGCCCTTCGTGCTGCATACTCAATCAACGTCCGAGTACTGGAATCGAGCAGGTTCGCTGTCGCATACCGATCCGCTCGGCAATGAGGATTCCAAGCTCCCGAGTAACGTCCGCGTTTATTTGTTTGGAGGCACTCAACACGGACCAGCAGGCTATCCACCATCGAAAGGCGACGGTCAGAACCTCGCTAATCACGCGGACTATCGACCGTTCTTGCGAGCGCTCTTGCTGACTCTTGATCGCTGGTCAGCCACCGGAGAAGCCGCTCCGCCGAGCGTTTATCCGCAGCTCGCGGAGGGAACTCTCGTCGATTGGAAGCCAGACGCGATGAACTTCCCGATGATCCCCGGCGTGAACTTTCCCAAGGTCATTCGAAACCCCGCGCTGCTGGACCTTGGTCCGCGCTGGCAAAGTGAAGGCATCATCGACCAACACCCGCCGGTGAAGCGCGGGCTGTATGTTATGCGAGTTCCCAAGTGCGACGCGGACGGCAACGAATTGAGTTGCTTGCAGCCGCCCGAAGTCGCCGTGCCATTCGGAACCTTCACGGGTTGGAATCTCCGCAGCAAAGCCGCTGATGCTGAAGGAGAACTCGTCAGTCTGACCGGCTCCTACATTCCCTTCGCGAAGACGAAAACCGAACGCGAAGCCGCTGGCGATCCGCGACTCTCATTGGCTGAGCGTTACTCATCGCACGCGGACTTCGTCGCCAAGTTCTCGGCCTATTGTCAGAAGCTGGCGAGCAACGGCTACTTGCTGGCTGACGACCTACCGAAGCTCATCGAACTGCATGCCGAACGCGCCAAGAGCGTCTTGCCTTAGCCGAGCAACGCAGTGGACTCTTCAAAACCAAAACTTGTTGCATCGGTCAAAGTAGCCGTCATCGCTCCGCGTGACGAGCCTTCCAAAACGGAGTTCGAATAAGTGGCGATCGCAGTTGGCAGATGAGGGCGCCGGGAGGAAGGCTCATCACGCGGAGCGATGATGGCTACTTTGGTCTAACGGCGGGCTTATCTGCGAAACCGGGAAGTCGTTTCTCGAATAATCTTAAGTGTCGTCTATCTGCGAACGGCTGGTTCGTGATCGAGATCGACCAGTCGATAGTCCGGGTAGTTCGGCAGCTTCCATGTTGTCTCGGGGACTGACGGATTCACTTCGATCTTGCCGACGATCTTCAGCTTCAAGATCGTCTTGGTCTCGGGCCAATTGAGTTCGATCGAGTGTGGCAATACGAAGCCGTTGTCGTTGCGGAAGTCGCTCATTTCGGCGCTGGCCACCAGCTTGTCGTTGTCGTCGTACAACGAGTGCTGAGTGATCTGACTGCGTTGTCGATCGACGACCATGATGCGCCGCGTGGCTTGGCCTCCGTCGGACATTGCCGAGATCAATCGGACCAGATTTGGATTCGTTTCGTCCTGCTCCATCTTCAAACCATGAGTTTGAATGGGGATCACTCCCAAGGCTTCCATCAGCCAAGACGGAGAGAACGGAATGGGCATCAGCTCTTGTCGGCCTTGGCCATCATGAGAACCCGTCAGCACGACCTTCGGCTCTTGCCTTTTGATCCATAACCAGAAGCGTTCCGGGTTCGATCCAAAATCAACTTCGGGACCCAGCGGAGAACTGGCCGTCAGTCGCAAGTTGCGAGGACTCTGCACGCAAATCTTGGCCGTCAAAGTCGGCTCCAAGATGCCCTCGCCGTCGGCTTTAATTTTGACTTCCGTCGATCGCCAACAGGTCAACCGCGAACGCGATTCGTTAATCCGATCTGTGATGTCTTCGATGCTCGCAGTCTTCGGAATTGGAATCGCTTGAGGCTCTTGGTGCTTACCCCAAAGCCGATACTTACTCAGCGAGCAGCCCGACGAAGGCACCAGCACCGCGCAGCTCGCGAGTGTCAGCATTCCGCGTGAGAGAACGCTGCGACGTGTTACTGGGCTCATCCGTGAATCCAATCGTTAATGCCTGCGGCCTGACATCCTTGCCAAGCTCGATCTCTGTTCTGACTTGGTGATCGAAGAGAGTAAGAAAACCTCACTCGTCCGATTCCGTCGACTCAGCCTCCAACTGCGCGATGATCGCGGCTTCAAGCTGTTCGATCTCTGTTTCATTGAGGTCTTGATCGGCAATCTCAAACGGACCTTCGCTCTTACTGCCGATCACTTGTAAGAAGTCATTGCCGTCATCGTCCGTGCGAGAACCTTCCAACCTGAGACGGCGTTTCTTGAGCAGCAGCAACGCCAGCACATACCGAAACTGATCGTGTCCCGGATTACCGTCTTCGCAGAATTGCTCGAAGGTGCGCATCAAGCTTTCAGTGTCGACGACCTTCGGCTTGGGAGGTCCATCAGGGATGAAACTGACCCACTCGCCGACCGCGCCTTCGGGGAGTCCCTTCCAGCCCGCTTCCGAAAAATCGAGCCGATGAAACTGGCCGTCCTGCTCAATGACGACGCTGCGGCAACGCTCTCCGGGTTGAAACGCCTTCCCGGTGCCCGCGCATGTCTTACCCATCGGCCTGAATTGGTACTCGATCATCCTTGATAGCTCTTCTGAAGTCCGACGACTCAGCGTGGGACTCGTTAAGGCGCGAAAGCGAAGCCTGCCGCCGACCACAAAATCGCGGTCGACCAACCGGCAAACTCTAGCCCAAACGAAAAAACCGCCTCAAGACGGGCTCGGAGCAACGGTCTGGAAGGAACATGCGGACTCAGAAATGACTCTCTCGAAGCACCTTAATCTGCCCCGCTTGAATGTTGCCTACCCCTCTCCCATCATGCCGCCCCGCCATTTTTGAAACTCAATTGCGCCCAGGCGCGTCCTCGTTTTTCTTCCGGAGAGACTTCAATGACCGAGCCGAATTTTTCGATTGGCACCAAGTGTTTGCACGCCGGCCAGGTGCCCGACCCAACGACCAACTCGCGAGCGGTCCCGATTTATCAGACGACGTCCTACGTCTTTAACAGCACCGACCACGCCGCCCGGCTCTTTGGTCTGCAAGAGTTCGGCAACATCTACACCCGCCTGATGAACCCCACGACCGACGTCTTCGAGAAGCGACTCGCGGCCTTGGAAGGTGGCTCGGGCGCGTTGGCTGTGTCGTCGGGACAAGCGGCTGAAACTCTGGCGATCCTCAACATCTGCCAAGCCGGAGAGAACATTGTCTCCTCGGCCAGCCTGTACGGTGGAACGTACAACCTCTTCCACTACACGCTGCCTAAGCTCGGCATCCAAGTGAAGTTCGTGGACCAGTCCAACCCAGAGAACTTCAAGAAGGCCATCGACAGTAAGACCAAAGCGGTCTTCATGGAGACGATCGGCAATCCTCGTTGCGACATCCCTGACTTCGACGCGATCACAGCGATCGCTCACGAAGCTGGCGTGCCAGTCATCTGCGACAACACTCTCGCCACTCCGTTCCTCTGCCGTCCGTTCGAGCATGGCGTTGATATCGTCATTCACTCGACCACCAAGTTCATCGGCGGTCACGGCACCAGCATTGGTGGAGCGATCATCGAAAAGGGCGACTTCCCTTGGGATAACGGTCGCTTCCCCGAGATGACCGAGCCCGATCCGAGCTATCACGGTTTGAAGATCTTCGAAGCACTCGGTGCGATGAAGATTGCTTACATCATCAAGGCCCGAGTCCAAGGACTCCGTGATCTTGGTTCCTGCATCAGCCCGTTTAACTCGTTCATGATGCTGCAAGGTCTGGAAACGCTGCACCTCCGCATGGAGCGTCACGCGGCCAATGCTCTGGCAGTGGCTCAGTTCCTCGAAAGCCACGCCAAGGTTTCGTGGGTCAACTATGCGTCTTTGGAGTCGCACCCATCAAACCGCTTGGCCAAGAAGTACCTGCCCAAGGGAGCCGGCTCGGTCTTCGGCTTCGGTATCAAGGGCGACACTCTGGAAGAACAGCGTGCTAACGGCGTCAAGCTGATCAACAGCGTGAAGTTGTTCTCCCACTTGGCGAACGTTGGCGACAGCAAGTCGCTGATCATTCATCCGTCGAGCACCACGCATCAGCAGTTGACCCTCGAAGAGCAGGCTTCAACGGGTGTGATACCGGACTTCATTCGCTTGTCCGTCGGAACCGAAGACGTCGCCGACATCATTGCCGACCTGAAGCAGGCTCTCGACAAGGTCTAAGATCAACGAAGAGAAGCCGGACTGTGCGATTTTGACAACTCAGGCTCGTGCTGCTTCTCGATAATTCGTCATTACGACTGCACCATGCACGGCAGGCTGGCTCATTTCGATGAGTCGTCCTGCCGTGCGTTCGTTTTCAGGGTGTCGCAAATGCGTCAGCTTGGTGCTGTTAGTCGGCGATCAGCCGAACTTCGATTCGGCAAACCGCACATGTGAGCGTCGCGGGCCACATTGGCGATCAATCGCCATCTGCGATCGGTCGATGATGCCTACCATTCGATATCCGTTGTGGCCAGCAACAGTCTTTGATCGTTTTATTCGACACGGATTTGCCCAGTGTACACCTTGATGAGGTACCTACCGGTCGCCTCTCTGCACACTGACTGAAAGCGGAATAGTCCGCTGAGAGCAATCCGATTGGCGAAATTGTCTCGAACAGATTGTTAAGAATCGAAGTAGATCTTCGCAGCTGGCATTGGTGTGATGAGACATGGGCGCTTCACTCGCGACATTTGAATCTCATATTCGCCAAAACAGTTAGTCGATCACCAAGTCGCGGATGACATCCCAACCAGCTATTGATTACGGGCCTGCAGCAAGTTTTTGGAGCAACTATGACGCAGCAACTCGGCCGCTTGGATCGCGCGCACTTGGTCGAGATCGAGTCTTTAAGACAGCAATTGCTCGATGCGATTGCTGAGATTCATATCACTTCTATTCGTAATCCAGATCCCACGGTTGCGTTCAATTTAGCGCTACAAACTTTTTTGAAACTCACTCAAAGTGAGATGGGTTTCATCGGCGAAGTTCATGTCGCGCCAAATGGAGATCCGTGGCTGAAAACCTTCGCGATCTCAGATATTGCCTGGGACGACGAATCAAAAGCGGCTCATCGCAAAACCGTGGGGGGTAACTGGTAAAGAGCGGACAGACTGGTTCAGCTGGGGTTGTGAGTTCTCAAGTCGCAACTTCAACGGAGTCCCAGAATGTCCGCTCAAGCGTTTT
>OMIV01000277.1 GCA_900299185.1 Planctomycetaceae bacterium | reverse complement strand
GTCTCGACGTTGTGAATCGGGACAACATGCTCATGCACGACCGCCGCTGCCGCACGGGCTTCGCGAGCAAACCGTTTGCGAGCCGACCCGTTCCCCGCGAGATACGGCGCAAGCACCTTGATCGCGACAGGCCGATTCAGCTCGGTGTCGAACGCCTTGAAGACCACTCCCATGCCGCCCGCACCGATGAGTCGCTCGACCTCGTAACGACCTAGCCGCCCCAACATCTCGGGATGACTCGGCGCGGCGAGTAATTGTTTTGCCATCGTCTCGGTCCAAGCGACCGAACGATCCGACCAACGAGCGTGCCGGCGCAAATCGAACTCGGCGTCCGCATCGAGTTCGTCGCTCATGCTCGACGAGAGCGCGTCACCGGCCTTCTGCCAGTCGTCATCATCAGCGGCCAATTCTTCGAGCCGCGATTGGCAACTGATGCAATGCTCGATGTGGTCCAGCAACGCCGCTTGCTCGGTGCCGCTGCCGTCACTTTGCAAGGCGAGACGCAGTTGGTGTTCGTCACAGGTTGTCGGTTCGCTGTTCATGACTGGCCCTCGTACTGACTGACGAGTTCTTTGATGCGCGCCATGACTCGACTCCGCCCGAAGTAGATGTTGCCCGTGCGAGTCCCCAATTGCTGAGCGGCTTCAGCGATGCTGAGCCCATCCACTTGAGTGAGCCAAAACGCTTGCCAAGTTTGCTCGGCGACCGAGTTGCGAACCTGATCTGCCGCGCGTTGAAACATCGCTCGCTGATATTCGAGCTCCAGCAACGACGAGACATCATCGCGGGCCGCCATCGCATTCAGAGACCGCGCCGCGTCATCGCCGTCTTGTCCGAGCGACCGCGTCGCACGGCGCGAGATCATGTCCGCCGCTTCGTTGCGAGCGATCCTCAGCAGCCATGCTCGAAAGCTGCCGCGATCGTTGCGTTCGAACCATTGCGTGACTGACTGCGCCACGGCCAGCAGCACTTCTTGCACGAGGTTGTCGGCATCGGCGGTTTGAAAGCCGCGACTTCGAGCCACTCGAAACACGACCGGAACATACAGCTCCGCAAACGTCTCCCACGCCGCGACGTCGTCCGCATTCTGCAACCGCAGAATCAAACTGGCTCGCGTTTCGGGAATGCTTGCTGGCATCAGATCAAATTCGGTTGGCGCGGATCCGTTTCGTCGTACCTCATTCCCGTTGAATGAGCATTCATGGAACGAAAGTGACAAGCTCGGTTTGAAACGCGAAGCGAATCGAGAAACTCATGCCGAGTTTGCCGACGATGCTTCGCCTCTTCGACGTCCAGCGCTGGCTGCTCAGCCGACGGGTTACTGGATGGCGAGTGGCAGCCGCTCTGACAAGCACTGCCTTCGCCGCAATCAACTGTCGCAGTTCACAATGAGAAGACTGCGAATGCTCGACGTTTCTTGCGCAGATTTTTCCAACTTTGAAGGAATCGTCCGTCTGCTTCAGATGTGGGGGAGAATTGATTCGCTCATTTTGGCGAGCCGGCGATGGCAATAACGGCGAGCCAGTTTACTCAGCTCAATGGCAAGAATTGCTACAGCCAGATCTAGGGGACTCGTGACGCATTGCGTCATCACATTATCGACCAGGGAAGTGATTCGCGCGGTTGAGTTCGATCGCTGCATCACTTCTTGTCGGGTGTATGCCAGACCGAGGCGCTGTGTGTTTTGCCGTCGCTGGTGATGGCGACACCGATGGCGGCGGGCAGAGCACCTTTCTGCATGACCTTGCGCCATTCGACCAGGTTCTGTTCGAGGCTTAGGCCGTGAATCTCAGTGACTGTGTAGCCGCTGAGTCCCTGCAGGGCGGCGGAATAGCCCGGCTTCTTGTCCGCAGCACAGACGCAAACGTCGACAAGTTTTTGAGTGTCGGCGTTCTCGGCCAGAACCTTCTCGTAGAACTTCTGGTCGCCGTGAAAGTAGTAGTAGGTCTTCTTCAGATGACGCCACATGATGTCGTTGTAGCGCGTGCCGTCTTTGCCCAAGTATTGCTGGCGAGTCCACATTGCTGATGGCTTGGGTTGGTTGAAGGGGTTGTCGTTGGCGACCCTCCAATGCACGGAGAGGTTGATTGTCTCTCCTTCGTTGAGCTTGCCGACTCGCGAAAGCAAGACGTGTCGCGCATTACCGTCGGCGTCGATGTAGCCCGCGATGTCGTTGGGGATATAGCCCAGCAGTCGCAGTTCTTGATCGCGCTTGATGACCTCTTCAGTGGTGCCGTCGAAGAGGTCGCCCTTCACGGAGCTGCGTCGCCAAATCGCCGCGACCTTGATGCCATCGGGTGTCGGGTAAGGGCGGAAGCGAATAGACCGCAGCTTCTTGATCTTAAGGTCTTCATCGAGTTGCTTGGCTTCCGCGATCGTCAGTGTTTGGACGATCGCGAAGTCGTTCTCAAGCATGCCGCGACCTTTGGCAATCAGCAGAGTAATGCTGTGCTCGCGGCGATTGAGCGGCATCAACTTTTTCAGTTCAGGGTCGTTGTCCCAGCCGGATTCCGCGATGCGTTTCTCGGCTTTAGTTTTGGGTAGACCGGTGAGTTCGTCGATCGCCGTCGAGTACCACTGACCCGCTCTCAGCAACATGGCCGCCTTCATGGCTGGACCGGTTTGTTGATTCGCGGCGTCCCACCAGAGGTCGGCGATGGCAACCGCTTGGTCTTTGGAGAGCGCGGCGGCAGGCGAGTCGATCAGCGAATTGTCTTGCTCGGCAGCTCGTTTCAACGCGGCGTTGGAACTCAGCGCGAGCCGTTGCAACCCGACATTCCAATCTTGCTTCACGGCGACGAGGTAACGTCCCGACGCTTCATTCGCGGCGGCATCTTGAGCGTTGGACTTCAGCGTCTTCTCAGCGGCGATGAAGGCTTCATTGAGCTTCTTGTATTCCGATATTTCTTCGCGGCGAGCTTTGGTCGTCTTGGCCCAATCGTTGGTCTTGAGCCGGCGTCCGATGCTGTCGACGAGTTCCAGATACTGGCCTGCAATTTCGAG
>OMIV01000276.1 GCA_900299185.1 Planctomycetaceae bacterium | reverse complement strand
ATCGAAATGAGTTCGCTGCCACGATTCACAAAGCGAAGCTCAAGACCGCAGCGGGCACGTTCGACTTCCAGCCGCAGTACTTTTTCGCCGACGCGGCAGCTCATGGGTTTAAGAAGAAGGCCTCGGACTCGTCGTTCTTCCTCTTTGATTCCTTCAAGAGGTTCGATGGTCGGCTCTATGTCGCGCTCAACAACTACATCGGACAGCAAAACGCGCTGGCTCTCGTGCATGACGACCTCGTCACTTTCGAAGTGCTCGGTCACTACAACGAACCGCAGTCTGCGGCGCTCAGCGAGTCCGCTGTGAATCGTCTGCCCGATGGCACTTGGATGGCGATCTGTCGCAACGACAACGGGAATTATTACTTCACCACCAGCAGTGACGGTAAGACGTGGGCCATCGGCGAGCCGCAGCCCTTTGTGCCCAACGGCCGCAATTCGAAACCCACGTTCGATCGGTTCGGCGACGTCTATTACCTCGGCTGGCAAGAGGCCACGACGATCCAAGGCGCGAACCGTGGAGTGTTCAATGTCGACATCTCGCGCGACGGCAAAACGTGGGAGCGAAAGTTCCGCTTCGAGACTCCGCACTCGTTCCAGTACCCCTCGTTCCACGAGCACGAAGGCACGATCTGGCTCTGTGTAACGCAAGGCGACGACGACCCCAGTCGCAAAGAACGCATCATGTTCGGCAAGCTAGAGGCCTCTGGTGAATTTGAAGTCCAACAAGGCCGAACTCGCACCAAGTGGCCCGCTCCCGCAACGAAGTAGACCACGCTTCATGTGCGACGAAGCGTTGAATTATTCGCCTGTCATGAAGCAGGCCCCAGTCCACAGAGCGAGTGAATGCCAAGCCATGGAAGGCTTACGAAACATCCCTACGAGCAGAAGGAGCGGCGGCCATTCGCTCTACGCCGAATGCTGAGCCATCTCAAGAGTATCGGAACGATTCGACAAACTGCTGCTTGTTGATTCATGAAGTCCCTGAAGTGCGGCAGCAACGCTGCTGTAGTGCCTGTTACAGCAATCGCAGTAGGTCGAATGTGTCGGAGAGTACGGAGTCGCAGCAGGTCGTTCTGGATCGTGTCGCCGTGACCGGAGTTGCCGTCGAGAGACACGCTGAAGCGGCCATTGCCGGAGATCACCGGGGCATTGAGACGAAATCTTGAGTTCTACCGTCGAGCGCGATTGCACCCGTAAACCGAGTCTGCACCAAGTTGGCCGTTGATTACCACGCTCGTTCCGAAGACCTTCGCGTAGTCGATCGCAACGGTGTGCTCATCAATCGGCACGGCACCCGAAAATGGGATCTGTCTTCGCAAATCCAACTTCAATCTGCAGGCGACTCAAGTTGTCATCATTTGATATACCCGAGTACGGCCCAGAGCTCTCTCTCGCCAGACGTTCGAAAGCATGCTTGATCTCTGAGAGCGAAAGCACCGTCTGAATCCTGCAGATCCGTGCGGTGGGAATCGCGACAGGAATTCTGATGGTGTTACGAAGCTGGAAAAGAGCCTCAACGACATCGCCGGTCCGGCCATCACTCAATGACACAACTCTCGGGCATCTGAACCGAACGAACTTTTGGCATTCGATTGGAACTCGATCGAGGACATTCGACGGCGGGCTCACTTAATCGTTCGATCGGCGAGCAGCTTCAGTCGACAGTGCGATTCTTCGTCGAACCCTCAGAGCGAAGGCGTGATGTTGGGCGAATAAAAATGGCCTCATCGCAATTCCGTGGGCGAACAACTACCGTCGACACGTTGGCTCATTCATAGAAATGATGGACATGGCCGAGTCCACTCACCGCTCTGTTTGAAACTGTGTCACTCACGTAAGGAATCACGAAATGAAGATGGCTTACTCGCTCTGTGCGTTGTGCTGGTTGATGGTGGGTGTATCGGTCAGTTCGAACGCCTCATTTGCCGCAGACGAAAAGAAGCCGGCGGCCAAGCCTGACGCGGCAAAGCCCGATCAAAACAAGGCCGACCCCAAGAAAGCTGAATCAAAGCCAACAACCAAAGCTGCTGCAAAATCGTCCGCCGATGTCGTCGGTATCATCGGGGAAGTGAAAGAGGTGGCCGGCGGCCCGAGCGGTTTGATGGTCCAACATGGCAGCCGTGGTCGTAATGGTCGGCAACCGGCGAAGTACGAAGAATTCCAGATCGAACCCGAGACGAAGATTGAATTCACTGGCTTTCCCAAGGATTCAAAGCCGGTGTTGGCGATTGACCAACACGTGGAAATCACGTTGCTGAAAGACTCAAAGACAGTAATCGCTAAGGTCGTCGTGCATCCCAAAAGTGCGAAGCTCGACGAGAAAAGCAAGGAATCTGACAAGCAGCCAGCCAAGAAGGCCGACGCTAAAAAGAAGCCCGCTGATCCTAAGAAGGCTAAGTAGTACTTCTCACAGAAAGGACACTTGAGCGGCACCTCGTAAGCTCCCTCTGTCATTCATGGCAAACAGCGACCAATAGCCGACGAGAGCTGCACTGCGACGAGTTGGGCTAAGATGACCCCGCCACAGTCCGGAAGACTTCTAACAATCGTTTTCGAATCACGCTGACAGCCTTCTCGACATCGATCGGTGCGAGCGTGAAGCTCCCAACGAAATACTTACGAATCGCGTGCTGGCCTTGCTCAAGGATCTGCCTTGGCGGGATGTGAGTGGGGCCATCGATCTCAAGGCCTTCTCGCGCGAAGAGGTAAGCCTCTGCCAAGAACCAATTCTCCAGATTCCCAAAACACAGAACGGGCCAACCGGTCTTGATGCGGTCTGCGAAGGGCGAGAGGTCAGTCACGTTCGTGTTTCTCACGTTGAGGCGTTCGAGACTGGGGAGCTTCGTCAAGGAGATCAGATCGCGAATGGTCTGATCCCCTTCGACGCTCAGGTAGCGGAGCTTGGTAAGTCGCTCGGCAATCGCCCGCGCACCTTCTTCTCCAACGGCGTTTCGACCGATCGACAGCGACGTGAGTTGCGGGCAGCCATCGGCGATCGCTCTCGCTCCTGCTGCGATGATCTCATTCGACTCGACCTCAAGTGATGTGAGGTTTGAAAGCCCCGCTCTGATTTTCTGAGTGCCTCCATTGAAAGAGCCATGAAAGCGATGTTTTCCAACTCTTCATGGAGTGATCAAACCCGCCTCGGCGGGCAATAAACCAGTCAGCAGAGGCTTGATGAGTTCGGTCGCAAAGCACGCTCGTTGCTGCAACAGGGTATTCACCGCCTGGTTTGGGATCCGCGTCAGCCGACCCGCCGGGCGCCTCATGAGATTCATGGAGCCATTTGGAAACAAATCGGCGACGAACCCGATGACTGTCAAAAACCTGCCGACAAACCACTGATTCTTGCGGCCTATGAATCAAAGCCGTTCGGAGCCGTGACGGCCTACATGGAATCGAGTGCCATTGGCGACTCCCTACCCGAGATGCCGTTGTATGTGAGTCCCAGCGGTTACGTCCTGGTGCCTCTGCAAGACACCTACGACCGAGCCTTCGCCGCCCTGCCGCGCCGCTGGTCCAGCGTGCTGGAAAAGTAATTGCGTCGATTTGACGATGGATCGAAGAACGACTTCGTCAAGTATCATAGATGTGACATCTAAAGTCATCGCCTTTACCGAGGACGTACTTGACTACCGACCTGGGGGTATCAACTTGGGTGGCTGAGTCGCCGTGAGAACTTCGGCTGGCAGCATGTTGAATATCGTCGAGTACGTTTTCAACGTGCCGGACTTCACGGTATTTTCAGCACGATAGAAACGTGCTCCACGTGTTCTTCAACAGGCTGTTAGACCGAATTACCCCTGCCCTCAACTGAGGATTCACCTTGCGACTCTTATTTTTATATTCGTATTTCATTTGCTTTCGCCATTCGTAGCCGTATCAGCCGATGGTGTCTCTCCCGCTGCGCTGGATCGCCAATGGGTCGTTTCGGGCAGCTCGGGAAAGCTCGAATATAAGACGACATCGCGAGGTGATCGCATCCCGGATTTCTCGCACGCTGGTTATATGGGAGGCGGTGTTGCTCTTCCTGTGCTAGCCGTCATCAAAGCAGTATCGCCGTCCGGTGGCGACGACTCGGACGTCATTCAAGCGGCAATTCGCGAGGTCGCAGAACGCCCCGTGACGCAGGGGGTTTGTGGGGCAGTGTTATTGAAACCCGGCACTTTTAAGTGCTCGAAGCCGATTGTGATTGCTCACGAAGGTGTGGTGTTACGTGGATCTGGATTGGGCAAAAGCGGGACCATCATTGAAATGACGGGCGAGCCACACTCTGCCATCGTCATCGAAGGGCCGGATCTGTCGTTTCCGCAACAAGCCGCAAACAACTCTTACTCGATCTTGGACAATTACATTCCGACCGGGACCAGTGAGATATCGGTACAAAACTCAGAAGGTCTTACACCGGGCCAAGAGATTCATATCCGCTGGTCGCGAACGGAAGACTGGATTCGCTTCATGGGTATGGATCAGCTCGTTCGGAAACGGAAGGGGCAACCGGACATCCCGCAGACTTGGATGAAAGCTGGAACAGAGGTAACAATTCATCGCACGATCCGCTCGATCGACGGCAATCGGATCACACTGGATATTCCCTTCACAGATGCAATTGACAGACAATTACAGACTCAGCCCGCCACGATTATCAAGACTCCCCACCTCCAGCGATTAGCTCAATGCGGTGTCGAATCGCTGCAAATCGTGTCGCCACCGCACCGAGGTACGCTTACCGCTGGCAAGAATGTGTCGATTGTATTTCGCGGCCACAGCGAAGACTGCTGGGTCAAAGACATCGTGATGCGCGAAACGCTGAACAACGTACAAATCGGCGAGAATTGCGGCTCATCGCAATTACGGAAGCGCATTCGTATCACGAATCCACCGTCGAAAAGGGAGCAGGTTATCCAGCCGATATTTCAATCCGGGGATCGCAGGTGTTAGTTGATCGCTGCACGTCTCACGGATTTGGCGGCTTCTATGTTGCGACACTCAATTCCGCAGCCATGTTGAACGTGGTACTGCATTGCAAATTCGAGGGCACAGGCAGCATCCAGCCGCACATGCATTGGTCGACAGGATTTTTAGTCGATTCGTGTACGCTTCCGGATGGCCGAGTCGATCTTATCAATCGCCATAACTCAGGTTCTGGGCACGGCTGGGCGATTGGCTGGGGAGTCGTATGGAACGGCTCGGTGAAGCATCTCCAAATTCAAACGCCGCCGGGGGCATTGAATCTTGCGATCGGCAGCATTGGCGAACCGTATAAGACGGTTAGCTCAGAGGCATTCTTCTCATTAAACCAGCCAGTAACTCCCAGCAGTTTGTATCTGACACAATTGCGAGATCGACTCGGCGACGCAGCGGTGAAAGCCATCGGATATTAAGGCGGCAATCGAATATCATTCCTCACAGCGCCGCGAGCAGCCCGAATTTCGTGGGGTACGTTTCCAACGCGCCCGAATTCACTTTAATTAGAGCACAATAAAATTGTGCTCCCCGCATTTTTCAACAGACTCTCAAAGGGACAAGAGTAGTGGCAAAGCGAGACAATACTAACGCCACTAAGTCGTGACAGGCATATGGTTGATGCGGTTCTGCCGGCCAACGACCAAGGTAACTCGGCGGCGGCCAGAAACCATGCACAGAAAACGCGCCGCCCGCCGCGCCGGTTGACCGCCTTGTTCGCCTCGTTCATCCCCAGCGTCGTTCAAACGCTCGAACCTCGCGAGGCGTCAGACCAATATCGAGACGTGGCTGTAAATTATACACACCAATATCACAACCTGTATCGAATGGAAATCGCCCCTTTTCATCCGGCCAAAAAGCCTGCATTGCATTGAGTTCGCCAATCCTTCCACCGTTAGTCAGGAATCCCATTGCAAATCCAAGATACAAAGGATGCTGCGTTGGATGGACGCGTCGAAACCCAACTTGGTGTTTGTCGCCGCCTAATTCGATCGTACGGACTCCATTTTCCGAGTAGGTCTGGCCGCGTTGAATGTCAGCGATCAGCCCAGAAATGAGGGCATACGCGTTGTTCGAGTCGAGACCGAAGATGATGAATTCGGGATGCTTGTATGTCTCCATGAGGCCGATGCTGTAGAGAAACGGCGGCTCCGCGTCGTTTACACTTGCGGCGTACCAGCCGTACTGGCGGACGATCTCGGCAATTTCCTCGTCCATCGAGCCTCCGAGACGAACGCCATAGGTAACCGGGTGGCGGCCAGCAACCTCTGAGTAACAGAAAACGGGCTGCCCGCCGCTCCGGTTGACCGCCTTGTTGGGCAGGAACTCGCGAACGACGGCCTTTTGTATTGGTATTTGTATTTCGTATTTGAACCGGCTGGAACGAACTGCCGGTATCATTTAGCTGAGCACGCCGCATGACTGATTGCAGGCCGAGATGTCGAAACCGAGCCGCAGCGTGCGAGGGCACGCACAGCCAATTGTGCGTTCGAACTGCGCGTAACCCGTCGACCTCGCACATAGGTGACGGCCTTAGCTGCATTAAAGTACTTTGAAATCGAATTTGCCAGTAGTTCGATAGTCGAATTGACAAGCCGCTAACTTATATTTCACTCGATTTCAGTCTTTCTCGGAAATACAAGTGACACATGACGCTTCCGCGAAAATGGGTTGTAAAACCACTTTCTCTCGGCACGAACTGTGTGCGAGTTACGATTCCCTTTCCAAACGACTTCCCAAGCTACTGGCGTGTTGCCTGCGTATGTGACCGAAACAAACAGATTACCCGTGTAGAGCGCATCGAGAATTCGAGTGATGCGGTGTGCCGACGCGTCTTTGTCAGTCACAACGCCATTCTCGCCAGATCGGCGACGACGATACCATATTGGCACGACAACGCCGCTGACGCGGAGTGTGGCTTGACCCAGAAAAAGCAACAAGCTGACGTCGAACTGCGCCTCATTATAACTTGGAAAATCTACCCGCCAGTGCAAGTAGCGTCCATTGGCATTGTCGCGATCACCTACCACCCAATCAGAGTTTTCGACGTCTGAATGGCTTCTCAACCAATTGTTGACGGCGTCGTATACGCTTCTTTGCGTCAAGGCTGCATGGGGCTCTTCGGTATTGCGCTTCGTCGTCATGAGGTAACCGGTGGTGCGATCAATGAAAGCCCGATGTTGTTGGTTGTTGCCCAACAGAGAATTGAGCAGCGCGCCGCCTAACTTGGGGTGGCAGAGATGACTACTCCTGTGTCGGGAGCTGAAAATGGCTTTGTTGGATGGGGTTGTCAATCATGCCAGTGAAGTTTCGCCTTGCTTGCCTAATATGTTAGGGCTGCATGCGGCCTAACTCCGTTAGGGTCGACGTCGGCCTAACTCGATAGTTTCCGCACATTGAGATGGTGGTGAGTAGCAGCTTGGATATGGCAATTTCAGATTGCGAATCGGTGACGCCGTTATGCCCGCGATGTGGAGGTGGGAACGGGGCTGAGAGTTGCGGTTGGTTGTGAATTAGCCAAGTAGCAGGGACGCCCTCGTCCGTGCGGGCCGCTCTCGGACGTGGGCGTCCGAGAGCGGCCCGATCCTATGAGGCATGTGGGACGTGTTGCCGTGGGGCGGGATTTTATTCTGCAGAACTGCTTGATTCAGGCAGGTTGAAAACCTGCCCCACGAGGGTGCAGCGCAAACTAATTCGACAGCGAACCTGCGTGTTGCCGGAGCCGAAATCGTCGGATTTCGGACGGTCGAAATGCCTGAAATCTCACGATTTCATGGACATCTTGGGCTGTAGAACTCATTGTCGCTGCGTTCTTCGTTGGGGCCTAACTCAACAACGCTCCGAAGTTGAAGGCGAAGGCGGTGTCGATCATGTCCAAGTTGTCTGAGGCGACTTGATCTCCGGCGGATGGCGGGGTGTGATTGCCGGCGCCGGTGAGGCGGTCGGCTCCGGCGTCCGCACTCACGTTGTTCCAGACGAACACGATGAATTCGAACCGAGACAACGGGCTGTTCGCACAAGTCGGAGTGTTGAATGCGTCATTGACTGGGAATACGGCGGAAGACAACGGACTGGAAGGATTGCGTCTGTTTCTGGATGGCTCCGTCCCGAGCGATCCGTCTGATCCCGATTCGGTCGCCCGATCGGCCTCTTCGATACTGCTCGCAACAACCTGACTGGCTCGCTCGTGAATCCCAATCGGGAATTACTCTTGGATAACAAAGGCGCTGGAACGGTCCTTATTCAATTCAGCGGCAATACGAGTGCCAATCAAGTCTCGCTTAATCCCGCAGAAAAGGACTTCAATCTCGACGTGTTGAACACCGGACTGGGTAGCGTTAAGCCCGAGTCGCTGAACCCCACTCAACGCAAGACGGGCACGCCGGGCCGCATCTTTGGAAGCTCGGATCAGACAGTGCTTTTCACCTTCCAAGACGAACTTGGAACGTCAACGCGACGATGGAAGTGCGACGGGAGCCGTTTCGACGCTCGACACGGACTGTCTAGTTCGATCGATGGTATCGTCTCGATTCGCGGCGCGAGTATGAGCCTCTTCACCGCGAGTGCAGCCACGGTCTACGGCAACATTTTCGCCTGGCTGCCAAGCTGGATCGACGCGCTTTAGTTGGTCGAACTTCACGCCGGAGATGCTGAGACGTGTTGGTAAGAACTCATACACGGTATGCGGTGGCGGCATGGTTTCACTGAATGCGGCTTAGCTGAAATCGTGAGGGTGCAGGCATTTCGAATGCCTGAAATCGCACGATTTCGGCTAAGAACGCTGCAACGATGCTGTGACGACTTTTGACAGTGTTGCTTGCGGCCGCTTTGTTGGCTTTCGAGTTGATGATGGCCGGCGCCCATTTGCCGAGCCCCAGGCAACGGCTTGTATTGGCTTGAGGACTTATCTCCCTCCCTCGCGAATCGGGGCACCCGCCTCCCGGCAAACTTACCTTAGCCGCATGCGTCTCGCAGTCTTCCCTAGTCACTAGGAGCCTGTCCGAGAATTCTGCCGGAGATTGGCGAAGTGGGCTTGGCAGCGGGGGTAAGATTTCCTCCAATCATTCGCCCGTGAGGGACGTGAGTCTTCGAGGATGTCGCCGCAGCGT
>OMIV01000275.1 GCA_900299185.1 Planctomycetaceae bacterium | reverse complement strand
TACTTCTTCACCACTTGTCGAGCTTCGACAACGACCGTTTCAGTTGGCGTCGGAACCTTGGCCAACGTCGCTGCGAGCGACTTCTTTTCGTCGTCATTCATGCGATCGATCGCTTCCTGGCGGATGTTGCGCAAGAAGCCGCTAAACGAATTGCCGCCGCGCTGGTCAGCGGCCTTTAAGAACCAATTGAAGAACTGCTCGCGCTGCGGCAGCGTCCATTCATTCGCCATTCGTAAGCAGTATGCGTAGTGAATCTGCTCTTCTTGAGTCGGCGCGATCGCCTGCAAGGCCAACGTCCGCTCGACAACCTTCGGAGCATCGATCGCCACCAAGAATCGGGCCAGCTCGCGATTCAGCCGCTCGACCTTCGCTGGGAACGCGGCATCGACTTGCTTAAGGACAGCGTCTCGACTGACGTCATTAAGCTTGCCCATGCGAATCACGAGCAAGCCGTAAGTCCGCAACAACGAAAGCTGCTGAGCCTCACTGAGCTTCGACCACTCCAACTGCGAGAGAGCCTTAACGACATCGGATTGAGCCGACTTGTCTGCGTTGCGAGCGACTGCAATTGCCGCCGTCATCAATCCGTCGGGGCTCTTCTCGGCCGCAACTCGAGGCAGCCATTGATTCGCGGGGATGAACTCCAACGCGATGCGAGCTGCGTATCGCACATGCCGATCAGCGTTCGAAAGATTCTTCCAAATGAACTCCAACTGAGAGGCATGACCGGGCTCATGCAGCGACTCCAACTGACGACGCAAGACGCGCAGTCCATGCTCAGGTTGCTTGGGTTCTTCAGGAGGAAAGTCGGTCGTAGTTTCACCGCCTTGATAGGTCACTCGATACAGAGCCGACTGTGTCTTGCGACCGCCAATCGCGAAGTACAAGGCTCCATCGTGGGGGTTTACAACGACGTCCGTCAAAGGCAGCGGAGCAGCCGAAATGAATCGCTCGGTCTCTGCGACATACGACGCACCGCGGGGCTTCAGATGTACGGCGTAAAGAACACCGTAGCTCCAGTCATTGATAAAGAGAGCTTGCTGATACTTGTGAGGGAATCTGGCGCCATAACCAAAGGCGATGCCCGTCGGACAACCCGGCCCGATATCGACGACTGATCCCAAACTATCAGGATAGAAGTCAGGCCATTTGCCGGTTCCCGATCGCCAACCAAACTCGCCGCCGCTGACGGCGTGATTGACGCGAGTCGGGCGATACCACGGCGAGCCGATATCCCACTCCATGTCGGCGTCGTAAGTGAATAGCTCGCCTTCAACGTTAAACGCGATGTCGAACTGATTGCGAAACCCTGCTGTCACGAGTTCGAACTCTTTGCCCTCTGGATCGGTTTTTGCGATCCAACCACCAGGAGCCATGATCCCCACAGCGTGCCCGCCAGCATCCCACATGCGCGGCAGCAATTGGTCTTCATCCCAATTACGAGGCAACCTTGACCGTTCCGGGTTAGGAATCTTGGTGTGATTGCCCGAGCACACATAAAGCGATCTCTTGTCGGGCGAGAGGATGACGGCATGCGGACCATGCTCGCCTTGCCCTTCGATCGCACGGAGTAACTTCACGTCGTCGAGAACATCATCGTTGTTGGTATCTCGAACTCGATAGAGGCCGGACTTGGGACCATTCACAACGACATACAAACTGTTGAAGGCCCATAAGAGCCCTTGAGCCATTCCGATCTCGACAGGAATCGGCTCGATCTTCGGAGTGCCGGTAGTGCCAGCCGGAACTGGAGTGATGCGATAGAGCTTGCCGTATTGGTCCGAGGTGATCAGTCGCCCCTTGGGATCGACGCACAAGTTGACCCACGAACCTTGAGTCTCGGGGACCGTGTAAAGCAACTCGACCTTGAAGCCTTCTTTGACTTTCATCGACTCAACTGGAGTCGCCTTGGGTGTCGGTGGCGCTTGATTGAAGAGTTCGATCGAAGCGATCTCGATGGAGTTCTTCTTACTGTCGGGATCGATCCGTAATACCGTGACCTCTGCTGCCGGGTTAAAGAACACGTCGATCGTTCGCAGGCTGTCGACCTTCCCCCCAATTTGGAAATTGACCGATCGATCTTCGCTAAACCCTGGCTTACCGGCTTCTGCCCAGAAGACTTGCCCGTTGAGCGCTCCCGGTGCGTTGACTCGCATGCGGAGCTTCTTCCATCCCGCCGGAGCCTTAACCGTGTTCGAGAAATGCGGATCGTTGCCCGTACACTCAACGACGAGACGACCATCTCGAGTGGTTAGCTGGCAGTCAGCGACCGCCTGCCACCCAGCGGCATCGGTCTGGAACTTCCACTCGGCAGCCAAATCTTTGTCAGCAGCTATTGCCGAGCAAGCCGAGCAAAACAACAACCCAACTAACAAGACGCACCGAGCATTGCTCATGAAGTTCATTTGTCGTCGTCCAATCAAAGCGATTCGGTCCAATCCCCCACAATTAGGGACCAGGCATTAGACCGGGACGACTTGCGAACCTCCAGTATTGCGGCGAGGTACTGCGCCTTAGTGCCACTGTCATCGATGAGTGAGGTGCGACAGGTCCGAACCATTCGGTAGACACCGGAGTTCTATGGCTCCAGCTCCACTTCACTCCCACCAGAAATACCAAAACTCAGAGACCATCAATGCGGCAGCCAACGCCGACACGGTCTCCGTGCCCTGCAAGACTATGTCGGGGCAATAGGCATACTGCTCCCAAGCCAATTCCAAGGCTTCTTCTTGAGTGGCCGGAGGCCGAGCAACCCAACATTGCACACAATCGCCAGTCACACTGACGACCTCGGCTCCGAACTTTTCGTACCAGCGACGATGGGCTGCGCAATGACTGGCGGCATCCGCGCACGCATTCCAGCCCCCCCACATCAACGCCGCAAAAACTTCCCACGGTTGGCGGATTCGCAGCAACGCAATCGCAACTTCTTCCTTCGGAGTGCCTGTTTCCAGATCCAAATACGTTACGAGTTCGATGGGCTCGACTTCTTCAGTCGGCCACTCGCCGGGTTGCCCGTCGCTGGGAACACATTCGCCTTGCTCGGCTAAGAACCTTTGAGGATCGATTTGGAGGCTGGCCGCACGAATCCCTGACTGAGTGAGTCCATCATCAGCTCCGAATTCCATGCACTCTTGAATGTGATCGCAGTCATCCTCGTCACCCAGCAAGACGGGATACGCACCGGTCGTTGCGTACTGCTCTCTCAATCGACCGAGTTCATCAACGACTTCTACACCTGCGAAAGTCTCCAAGGATATATCTGACACGATTCGCCTTTCATCCTCAGACGGTGACTTCGAAATCCAATTCAGTCGGTCCACGCGTAAACAGCGAACAACATCGAGCAGTATAGCTAACTTTTGGCTGTCGTAACGGAACCAGAGACGCCCATTCAGAGAACTCGTCGAATTCCGTTTCGCTCCGCCAATACCAGCTCCAACGACCACTTCGAATTTGCTCAAATCGGCCATTATTTGCTGTCATTGGGACAATTGAGCCACGACTCACGCTGGCAAATTACTCGCAGGAAATGATTGCCGCCGAATTTCCCAAAATTGCGTCGAACGTTTTGTTTTCGATGGCCGTTACTCTGGGCGTTCACGGCAGCCAATGGATGGAATCGAGACAGCATGGTCAGCGGTTGCGACCCATCAAAGCATGCCTTAGCTTCACCAGTCGCCAAACGGGTCTCTGACTCTTCTCCACCTAAGAAAGGGCAAACAATGCTATTCCCCACCCCCGATGGAATGTCTCGCCGCCACTTTATGCGGCACATGGCTGCAGCAGCGGCGACGGTTCCAACAATGGAGTTCATCCGCCACGTCCAAGCCAATGCAGCAACTGCTAAAAAGAACCAAAAAGCCTGTATCCTCATGTGGATGGGTGGTGGACCTCCGACGATCGATATTTGGGACTTGAAGCCAGGTTCCAAGAATGGTGGAGAGTTCCGCCCAATTGACACCGCCGCCAAGGGTGTCCAGATCAGCGAACACATGCCAAAGACGGCTGCAGTGTTCGATAACCTGTCGATCGTTCGTTCGATGAGCACCCGCGAAGCTGATCACGGACGAGGACGCTACTACATGCACACCGGCTATGTGCCAAATCCAACCGTCGTGCATCCAGTCTTCGGTTCGGTTATCGCTCACGAAGCTGGTGGGAAACGCAAGGATCTTGAGATTCCTGGCTTTATCTCGATTGGTGGCGGTGCGGGCAGCCCGGGCTATCTCGGCCAGATGAATGCTCCGTTCGTCGTTGATAGCAACGGACGAATTCGAAATTCCGATACCGGCGAAATCACCGAGAGCCGTATGAGCCAACGTCTCAACATGCTCGGTGTGATTGAGAAGAACTTCATCGACTCGAAGCGTGGTGATCTCCCTCAGTCTCACAAGGACGTCTATTCGAAGGCCGTCAACCTGATGACTTCGAAGCAGATGGAAGCTTTCAACGTCGACAAGGAAGACCAAAAGACCAAGGAACTCTATGGCCTCGGCGGTGGCGGCGGTGGAATGGGTATGGGCATGGGGGCGAACAATGCTTTCGCTCGTAGCCTGCTCATGGCTCGTCGACTCGTTGAAGTTGGCGTGCCGTTCATCGAAGTCGAACTCGGTGGATGGGATCTTCACAATAATGTCTTCAACACTCTGAAGACGCAGCGGCTTCCGGTCCTGGACGCGGCCATTGGTGGACTCGTTACCGACCTCAAACAACGCGGCATGATCAATGACGTCACGTTGGTTTGGATGGGTGAGTTCGCTCGCACGCCACGTATCAACCAAGACGTTGGTCGCGATCACTGGGCGGCAAGCTGGAGCGTGATGATCGGTGGTGGTGGTCTGAAGAATGGGCAAGCTGTTGGTGCGACCGACGCCGACGGAATCGCCTGTGCGACCAAAACCTACCAGCCAGGCGACATTTGGGCGACTGTCGCTCATGCGATGGGCATCCCGACGAACATTGTTCATACCTCGAAGAATGGTCGTCCGATGAAGATCGCTAATGGTGGGACTCCGATCGCTGAATTGATCGGCTAATCATCGCTGATCGTTTCAGGCATGCGTGATGCGGGAGCCAGTTTGGCTCCCGCGTTTCGTATCTAGACCAAGAAGAAGTGCGTTGTGTCGACAGCCTCTGAATCACAGCCAGCGGCCGGACCTCCGAATGAGGAGTTCGTGCAGCTCTTCAGTCGCAATCAACGTCGCATCTTTCTGCATATCCTCGCCCAAGTCGGTAACCCTGACGACGCAGAGGAAATATTGCAGGAGACCAACGTCGTGATTTGGTCGAAGTGCTCGCACTTCACACTCGGAACGAACTTCATCGCATGGTCGTTCCAGATCGCCAACTACGAGGTCCTTCGGTTTCGAGACAAGAAGCGGTCATCTCGCCTTCGGTTTTCTGACGAACTGCTGAATGTAATCGCCAGCGAATCAGAGGACTCACAGGACGAGTTAGACCTGCGTCGAGCTGCTCTTCAAGAGTGTTTGAAGAAACTCAGACCGAAAGATCGTGAGCTTATTGAGCTGCGATACGAGCCTGGCAACCGCGGCAACACTGTTGCTGAATCCATGGGACGACCATCGAACTCGGTCTACCAATCTTTCAGTCGTATTCGAAAAACCTTGTTCGAGTGTGTGACACGCCGATTATCAGCGGAGTCGATGGGATGAGTGCTCCAGACGCCAATACTGAGGTGCTGGAACTGTTGGAGCTGTTGCTCGAAGAGCGAATTTCGCCAGAGCAATTCCAACGGTTGGAGCAACTTGTGCGCGCGGATCGCGAAGCACGCCGAACTTACCTGCGATATCTCGATCTGCATGGCTCTCTGCATTGGAACGCAGCCCTCGGTGGTTCCAAATCCAACGGAGAAAAGCCAACACAGTCGCGAGTCTCGAATGATGAAGCTGGTGACAGCTCGAAATATGTGTCGCACACTTCCCCTCGCCGCACTTTGGTCTCCAGTCTTTCAGTCCTGATGACGGTGTTTGTGGTTGCTGGCATTTGGACATTGTTCCGAGGTGCGGATCACGTCGATCTTGTGCAACAAGAACGCAATGCAACCAATCCACCGGCGGTAGTCGAGGAACAGCAAAGCCCAGAGCAAGACAAGAGTCGCTCTAGCCAGTCAGTCGGACCAATCGCGCTCGACTTGAATGCGGACAAAGTCACCCCCGAGGGCAACAAGTCTGAGGCAACCGACACTCGATCTGTCGCGACTAATACACCGACTCCAAACGCAGCGATCGACAACGAAAAGACTTCGAAGCCCGGTTCTAATGAATCACTCGTCGCGTTTGTGAATCGCGAATTGCATCGAGTCTGGGAAGACAACGATCAGCAACCTGCTTCTGTTGCCGATGATGGTGAATGGGTTCGACGGGCCTACTTAGACGTCGTTGGCCATATCCCCACTGCCAAGCAGGTTCGCGAATTTGCATCGGACAAACGTGCTAACAAACGAGAACTCTTGGTTGAAGATCTGCTTGATGGCAAAGACTACGTTCGCAACTGGACGACAATCTGGACCAACCTCTTAATTGGTCGGACAAACCCTCGTCAGGTCAATCGCTCATCGCTGCAACGATTCTTACGAGAAGCATTTGATCGAAACCGTCCCTGGGATCAGGTCGTTACGGAAATTGTCGCAGCGGAAGGCAATACCGAAGAGAACGGGGCTGCCAACTTCTTAGTCGCTCATCTCAACAATCAAGCGGTTCCCGCGACGGCGATCACGGCCAAATTGTTCTTGTGCCAACAAGTTCAATGTACCCAGTGTCACGACCACCCGTTTAACGACCTCAAGCAAGATTCATTTTGGTCGTTCAACAGTTTCTTCAAGGACATCAAAGTCGTTGATCGCCCTAAGCCGGGTAATCCCAAAGTTCGCGAAACGGTGCTCGTTCATAATCAGCATCCCGGTGCGATTTATTACGAACTTCGAAACGGACTGATGAAGGCAGCCTATCCTCGGTACGACGGCGAGCCCGTTAGTACTGATGCAGCCGACCTGCGCGGCGAACTTGCCAAGCTGATGCGACAAGGTGAATCACCACAACTCGCTCGGGCTTTCGTGAATCGAATGTGGCAGTACTTTTTCGGAGCGGCCTTTACGTCGCAAGTAGATGACATGGGGCCGCATGCTCGAGTTAGTCATCCAACGATTCTCGACCGGCTAACTCGGGAATTTGTCGCCAACGGCTACGACGTAAAGCAGTTGATTCGTTGGATTGCTCGCACCGACGCTTACCAACTGACGAGTCGATTCGGTGTTGGCGAGTATCGCGACGATCCGTCGCTTGGCTTCGAACCACTCTTCAGCCGCATGTACGTCAAGCGTATGACGGTCGAGCAAGCGTTCGATTCGTTGTTGATTGCGACTGATGCTCGACAGGCCTTCGGATCAAACTGGGATGAAGTGGAACAGCGCCGCCAAAAGTGGCTAGACCAATTCGTGCGGTCCTTCGAGACCGACGAGAATGACGAAGCGGACCTATTCGATGGCACAATTCCGCAAGCCTTGATGATGATGAATGGCGAGCTGATTCAGCAGGCTTTGAAGCCCAGTAAGGGAACTTACATCGATCAAATCATTCGTTCGAAATCGACTGACGACCAGAAGATCGATGCGATTGCTTTTGCGGCACTTTCTCGAAAACCCACAGCATCAGAGGTCTCAGCCGTCCGAGCTTTGATGCGTGAAAACGCAGCTCACCGCCCCGCAGGAGCAGATCGTGGGACGCCTCTTTCAATGGCGCTGCAAGATTTGTTCTGGGCGTACTTAAACTCCAACGAGTTCATCCTGATCCACTAGCAATCGGCGAACTCGCACGGTCAAACATGTGACGTGAGTGTGGGGCATTAATTTGGATTTCGTGTCGCGACGAGAAGCCCACCGATCATCCCTACGCTCGCGAGCAGTCCATGAGTGGCGACCATTTGGGGAATCGTGATGGCGATTGCATGTCGGTACTCGGCCACTGCGTAAGTTGCGGCCAAAGAGAACGCGATGAAGCCACACGCTGTAGCGATGACTGACGCCGATCGTGTGATGAACGCTGGTTGGTGAAGGCTCCAGCGAAGTTGCAGCAGCAAGAACACTCCGACGGCTGCGATTAGCAAAATCACACCGAGTAATTCTAAGTTCGGCTCGCACAGCATTCCGATGGCGACCATGGGAAACGCAGCTAACGACATACGAAGAGCGAACGTGCCGACATTGCGAGTCGCGTTCAAATGCCGTCCCTCATTCGGAGTCTTCATTCGTTCCAAGTTGAAGAGGAAGCGATCAATCAGCATTGGAGTTAGCCATCCACCGAAGAAGAAATGGATGCTCGTCAGCAATGTGATTCCGAGTGGAAAGTTAAAAGGACTGAAGCCGTAGCGAGCACAGACAAACCACGTGGCACTCACTACGAGAAAGCCCGCAGCGACGGATCGTTCGACATACCGTTCCGAACGAAATCGAAACGCACGGCATTGTTTCAACACGTACCAAAAGACCCACAGCAGCCAAACAGCAGCGAAGCTCGCCGCAGCCAATCCTGGCTCGAATAAGTACGCTAACAGCGCGGCTCCACTCGCCACGAAATGCCAGATTCGAAATGCAACTGAAGGCGTGCAGTCACGAGCAAGAATAATCCGCGACCAGATCGTGAAGCCCAGTAGCAAGATTGACTCTGCAAGATCGACTGGAAGATTACATACAGCCAGCAACCAGCACAGCAATCGCAGAAGTAACTCGATCATCATTAAGCCCAGCCAACAGTTGAGTTCGAGGCGAATCGAGAAATCCCAATTCGGACTCTGATCAGAAACCGCTGACGAGTTGCGTCGTTAACTCGGTTTGCACAGGCTCTGCTTCATTCCCGTTTGCTCGTCTCCATCGTGAAGAGGCTTTTCGAATGAAGCGTTTGGCATTTGTCGTGGCAGTCAGTTCGCTATGCGGCGCGGCGTTGATTGGGTGGGCACAGGACGACAAGAAACCCGCCCCCAATGCTCAAAAGCCGAAGCCGAATAACGCGAAGGCCAAGCCGGCGCAAGTGGGGCCGGCGATCAAGGGAAATGTCGCGACTCCAGTTGATCGCATTAAGACGTTGCCCGGTTTCAAGGTTGAGTTGCTGTATTCTGTGCCCGGCGTTGAGCAAGGATCTTGGGTCAACCTTTGTCTCGACAACAAGCAGCGGATCATCGTCAGCGACCAATATGGCGGGCTCTATCGCTTCGCGGCTCCGGCTGCGGGGAAGACTCTTGATCCGAACTCGATCGAGAAGGTGCCCGCTGAGATCCGCGCGGTGAATGGCATGGTTTGGGCCTTCAACGCGCTCTATGTCGGCGTCAATGACTATGAAGCCAAAATTTCATCAGGGCTGTATCGGCTCACGGACAGTGACGGCGATGACAAGCTCGATAAGGTCGAGCTGCTCCGCGAGATCACATCCAAAGGAGATCACGGAGTGCATGCCGTCGTCCCGACTCCGGATGGCAAGGCTTTGTATCTCGTCTGTGGTAATGGAGCCAAACCTACAGCGATGAGTCAGACGTCTCCGGTCGCTCAGGTTTGGGGAGAAGACCATGTACTGCCGCGCATGCCGGATGGTCGTGGCTTCATGCGTGATGTGATGGGGCCGGGTGGGATCATCTATCGAGTCACTCCCGACGGCCAGACGTTCGAAGCGGTGGCGTCCGGCTTTCGCAACATCTTCGACGCAGCGGTCAACTCGAACGGGGATCTTTTCACCTACGACGCCGATATGGAGTACGACTTCAACACCAGTTGGTATCGGCCCACTCGGATCAATCATGTCGTCAGCGGGGCCGAGTTTGGTTGGCGCAATGGAGCGGGCAAGCGGCCCGAGTTCTATCCCGACAACTTGCCCGCGACGCTCAACATCGGGCCGGGTTCTCCAACGGGCATGACCTTTGGCTACGGAGCGAAGTTTCCGGCGAAGTACCAGCAAGCGTTGTTCGCTCTCGATTGGAGTTGGGGCAAGCTCTACGCCGTGCATCTCACTCCGAGCGGTGCGTCTTATTCGGCGACGAAAGAAGAGTTCGTGACCGGTGCTCCGTTGCCGATCACCGACGCGATCATTCATCCGACCGACGGCGCGATGTACTTCACGATCGGTGGCCGCCGCGTGCAGTCGGGGGTTTATCGCGTGACTTATGTTGGGACGGAGTCGACGGCGCGAGTTGATGGGGCGAGTGGAACGAAGACGAGCAACACAAACGGCACGGGTGCCGAGTTGCACGCTTTACGGCAGCGACTCGAAGCGTTTCATGGTCGAGTTGATCCCGCTGCTGTTGGCGTGGCATGGCCACAGCTCAAGAGTAGCGATCGTTTCATCCGCTGGGCGGCACGAACGGCGATCGAACATCAACCGATTGCCACTTGGCGTGATAAGGCGCTAGGCGAGTCTGATCCCGGCGTTCAAGTCGAGGCGTTGATGGCACTCGCACAAGTCGGCGGAGTTTGCCCTCAGCATCGCAAGGCAGAGACGCCCGCAGTCGATGAAGTTCTTAAGTCGCAGCTCTTGAATGCGCTTCTCGCTATTGATTGGAGCAAGCTCAATCACGAGCAACGCCTGACGCACGTGCGTGCTATTGAAATTACACTCAATCGCTTCGGTCGCCCGGATGAGGCGATACGTGCCAAGCTGACAAAGAAACTCGATGCTGACTTCTCCGCGACGAGCTTTGATCTGAACTGGCTGCTGTGTGAGACGCTTGTTTTCCTGCAAGCCCCCAACGCCGCTAGCAAAGGCATGCAGCTCATCGCAACGGCTGCGACTCAAGAAGAGCAGATCGAGTATGCAAGATCGCTTCGCATGTTGAAGACCGGCTGGACGAAGGAACTACGCACGGCTCAGTTCGAGTGGTTCTTGAAAGCAGCGAGCTTCCGAGGCGGCGCGAGCTTCGAGAAGTTCATCGAGTTCATTCGCACGGATGCCGAAGCCACTTTGACCGAGATAGAGAAGAAAGAACTCGCCGACCTCCTGGCGAAGAAACCTGAGAAGAAGTCCGTGCTCGAAAACCTCAGCGTTGTCTTTGCTGGCAGAAAGCCAACTCAATGGCAGCTCGACGAGTTGTCGGCAGCAACTCAGACGGGACTGAAGCAACGCAACTTTGAAAATGGACGCAAGATGTTCGCCGCGACGGGCTGCTTTAGCTGTCATCGCTTTGCGAATTCGGGCGGTATGACTGGTCCCGATTTGAGTGCCGCAGGACGCCGCTACTCGCCTCACGATTTGCTGGATCAGATCATCAATCCGAGCAAAGTCATCAATGACCAATTCGCGGCGGTGACGGTCGAACTCGATGACGGAAAGGTCTACTCGGGAGTCATCGTGAACTTGTCTGGTGATTCGATGCAGCTCAATACGGATCTCACCGACCCAAACTTGAGAGTTGCCATTGATCGCAAAAAGGTCGAGTCGATCGAAATCTCGAAGACCTCGCCGATGCCAGTCGGTCTGTTGAATCTGCTCACCAAAGACGAAGTGCTGGACTTGCTCGCTTATGTGCTCAGCGGCGGCGATCCCATGCACGAACTCTTCCAGAGATGATTCAAACGAAGAGCATTCAGAAGATCCCGTTGCTTCGAAGCCGTCACTCCTTTGTGACGGCTTCGTCGAGATTCAACAGCGTGCTGCAAACAGTCGCCCAAGCGGCGAGTTCTTCGGGGCGAGCCGTTTCGAAAGCAGGAGACTCCCCGACTCGAATGAGCCTTTGAGCTTCAGCCGGCTTGGCGGCGAAGGCCCTTCGATAACGAGCGACGCTGCTGAGTAAGACTTTTGACTCCAACGCCGTCGGTGCTCGACAGACAACCAACTCAAAAGCTCGCCGCAACCGAGCATCATCGGATTGCTCTTCCCGCAGCAGTCGCTGAGCGAGAACTCGTGCGGCTTCCAAAAACGTCACATCGTTCAGCAAGTTGAGTGACTGCAGCGGCGTGTTGGTCCGCGTCTGACGAACCTCGCAGGTCTCTCGGCCAGCGGTGTCGAAGGTCATCATCATCGGTGGCGGTACAGTCCGCTTCCAATACGTGTAGAGACTGCGCCGATACAGATCCGAGCCGTGCGACTGCGGGTACTCGGTGACCGTCGCGAGTTCTTGCCACAAACCTTCGGGCTGATACGGATAGACCGACGTGCCGCCAATGTGCTCGGTCATCAGGCCGCTGACCGCCAAGGCTTGATCGCGAACCATCTCAGCAGACAGTCGAAATCGAGGTCCGCGCGCCAGCCATCGATTCTCGGGATCGGCGCTAGCAGCATCTGAAGACGAGACTCCGCTCGACTGTCGATACGTGTGACTCAACACAATCAACTTCAGGAGTCGCTTCACATCCCAGCCGTTGTCAGCGAACTCACGAGCGAGCCAATCAAGCAAATCAGGATGACTCGGTCGTTCGCCCTGAGCACCAAAGTCCTCAGTCGTCTTCACTAATCCCGTTCCGAAGAAGTTCTGCCCGAAGCGATTGACGGTCACTCGTGCGGTCAACGGATGGTCGGAACTCACTAACCACTTAGCGAACGTGAGACGGTTACGAGAAGCACCAGTTGGCAACGGAGGAAAGCATGACGGCACTCCGGCAGCGACCTTTTGCCCTGGTCGATCATACGCCCCGCGCACGAGCACATGGCTGTCTTTGGGCTGAGCGTCAGACATCACCATCACGGTTGGCAGTGACTCAATGAAGTGCTGCAACTCGACATCAAAAGCAGCGTTACTTTTGAATTGAGCTCGCAAAGACTCTGGCCCAGTAACTTCCAAATAGAAGCGACGCAGCTTCGCGGTCTCTGTCGAAGTTCGGTCCGCAGCGGGCTTCACAACGAGATCACGCAACGGCGTTGAAACCGCGAGCACCGCGACTTCATCGGCAGCAAGGTGTCGGTCATAAACGCGCACGTCATCAATCAAGCCTTTGAAGTTCGCTTGCCCCGCACCGATGCGGAAAGGCTCATCGACAGCAAATGTCTGATTGATCGCATCCAAATTTGAGCGGTGCTCAACCTCGCGACCGTTGATGAAGATCTTGATCCCGGAAGCCACTCGCGAAGAGTCATAGGTCACAAAAACGTGGACCCATTCTCCCACGGGGATCGGAGCTTTGGTCTCGACTCTTAACGCATCATCCAGCCATCGCTTTACGAAGTTGACTTGCAGCGTGCCGTTGCGAGTCAGATCCAAGCTGTAGCCTGCTCCTTGCTCTTCCGACTCCATCTTGGAGAAGATCGTGCCCGACTGTTTGTCGGTCGGATGAATCCATGCCCCGAAGGAAAACTTGTCGAAGTACCCGATCGCCGCGGCGTCCCCAATGCGGATGTAATGCTGCCCATCGAACGCAGCTGCTCGACTCAACTTGCCGTTCGTGTATTGAGAAGCGGTGGTTGCACCATCCCATCCTGGCGGCAACTTGCTGGCCTTTGGGGCGTTCAAATTCATGACCGTCGTTTGGCTGACGATCGGAGTCTTGGCAGTCGCCTTAGCGGCGTTCTGAATGTCGCCATCAAGATTGAAGTGCGCGATCAATCCGTCCTGAATCGTGAACTCTGGCAGTTGTTCGACCTTCTGCGAGGCAACGAGTTCTCGTTCCCATTCGGTCATCCGAGTGAGCACGTTGCTCCAGCCGTCTTGCCAGTTCTTTCTGCGCTGATGTTGTTCAACAAGGAGTCGTTCGAGTTTCACAAACTGCTCGCGCGTGGGAGCAATCTCAAACGGCGGTGAGTTCCCTTCTTTGATCGCGCGTCCGTACTCCGGCAAGTTGTTGAAGAATGAAAAGATGCCGTAGTACTCCGACTGCAAGATCGGGTCGTACTTGTGGCTGTGGCAACGAGCACACCCCATTGTCAGCCCCAGCCAAACCGTGAACGTCGTGTCGACGCGATCAACGACGTACTCAACTTGGTATTCCTCGGGCACAATCCCACCTTCGGAATTGCCCCGGTGATTGCGATTGAATCCCGAGGCCGTCAGTCGTCGCAACGTCTCATATGTCGGCAGCTTCTTCGTGCCTGTGTCACTCGCGACATACTCGGGAGAGATCAAATCGCCCGCTAATTGCTCGATAGTGAATTGATCGAAGGGCATGTTGTCGGCGAAGGCTTCCAGTACCCAATCGCGCCAGCGCCACATGTCACGCGGACCGTCAGATTGATAGCCGTTGGTGTCCGCATAACGAGAACCATCAATCCAGCGAATTGCCATTCGCTCGGCATAGCGCGGCGACGCCAATAAGCGGTCAACAAGTCGCTCATACGCGCGGTCGACACACTGCTGCCGCTGTTCTGCAGAGCCATTAGTGCCGGACATTTCGCACTCAGCGAGAAAGGCTTGCTGTTCGTCCAACGTCGGCGGCAAACCAGTCAGATCGAAAGTCACTCGACGCAGCAGTGTTCGAGGATCAGCCTCAGCGGACGGCGCGAGTTTCTGCTGTTCCAACTTCGCGATCACAAAGGCGTCGATCGGGTTTCGAACATTTGCCATCTGTCGCACAGCCGGAAGTGCGGGACGCGTCGGCGCGACAAAGGCCCAGTGCTGTTGCCATCGAGCACCTTGCTCAATCCACCGGCGGATGATTGAGACTTGCTGCTCGGATAATGGCTTGCCGGATTTGGGAGGCGGCATGCGCACGTCGGGATCGGTCGAGAGCACTCGTTTTAGTAGCTCGCTGGCATCGGGCTTTCCGGCAGCAACAACTCGTTTGCCATCAACCTCACGAGCCAACCCCTCAGCCGTATCAAGCCGCAAGTCGCCTTCTCGTCGATCTTCGTCAGGGCCATGACATGTGAAACAGGCATCGGACAAGATCGGCCGCACGTCTCGATTGAAGTCCACAACCGCATCTGCCGCGAGCGCACCGTTCAACGCCTCGCTGGCAACCACGACGGCCGCGATCGCCAACAACGGACGTCGAAAGTTTCTCCGTAACTGAGCACCCAAGTTCCGGCTCATGCGCGTCACTCCTGATGAGAGAGCTTGATCACAGCCCCAACGACGAGAGATTTGGGCGATCAAGATGCCCGAAGAGGATAGTGCTTCGATTTCAAATTGATCTGCAATCGCCGCCGAAGATTTGCGCTGCCGATCGAAAGAACTTCGTCGCCAGGTGAGCCGAATAAGAGCCTCTCGTGAAGCACCGCAAGCTCCGATTTCGATCAGTGCCCTGCATTGAAGCCTTGAAAACCCAAGAAGGTCCGCAACAGCAACATCGCGATCGTCGCAATGATTCCGATCAGCGCGAACAAGATGTACCAGCCTGGCTTACCCGTGAACGCCGTCGACTTCTGAGTAATCCACTCGCCACATAGCGGGCATTGTTCGGCATCCTCATACATGTCGCAGCCACACTTGGGGCACTCGACCGTGAGGGTATCGTCGTCGCCTTCTAAGCCTGAATCGTCGTCGTACGAGTCGTAGTCCGAATCGCCCTCTTGATCCGAATCGTCTTCGGACCACTCCGCGTACTCGTCATCTGAGTTCCAGCGATTCGCCATTGCTGCCCACGCCATCAAAGAGATTCAGACCGAGTCGAACCGTCTGTGAAAGTCGATCCTCGTCGCCAATTACCCCGCCTCTCACTCTGACGAGACCGTCGGGGAGCGGCTACCGTCGAACCGGAAGATCGAGTCGCTGCATTTGAGGCCAGTCGCCCAATCGAATCCCGCCCGAGGACCAATCTGACAACAACGAACAAATCAGAGATCAATCTCGGGCTCTTTCCAGGCGCTGCGCGAAACGTGTCAAGCTTTGACGATTATTCCGCCGATACCAGATTTGCCGATTCTCCGGCGTGTGTCCGCGCATGAAGCCTCGACTCAGAGCATCGAACTAAAGGCCACAACGTCCTTTCGTTTGGTACTCGAATGCGAGCCAAACTTTCGACGAGTGCAGAGCACGAAGCCTGCCTTCAACGAACGGTCATTGCGAGGTCAGGACCGGAGAGCCTCAAACACTGGCAGCTTTCAAGGATGATTCCATGCTGGTCTGGCGCAAGAACTGGCTGAGCAACTCAGTCTCGAATGAATCTCGCGACACACTGAATGCAACGCAGCCCCGACGGTCTCGATGGACTGGAGCTGGTTGGGCATGCCTCATTGCCGCAGCGGGACTCGCTGTCGGTTGCAAGACGGCAGATGGCGAACGCGAGTTGAAGTACATCGGCAAAGATCGAGACTTACAGTACTACCGCGAAGTCTCGACGAAGATCGATTACCCCGATGTCGCTCAAGAATCTCCGCAAGAGGTCACCGAAGCGGTGGAGCCACGGCGTCTAAAGAACCTGACTAAGGACCAAATCTACGACGTTGGTCTCGACGAGGTACTGCGTGCCTCATTGCAGAACTCGGAGATCATCCGAGACAACGCCTCGTTCTTGTCACCCGGCAATCGCCTGTTGAATAACCCGGACTTCACGTCGTCCGTGCATGACATTGCGATTCAAGATACTAACACACTGTTCGGCCAAGGCGGTGTCGAAGCAGCATTGGCTGAATTCGACGCCAACTTCACGACGTCCATGTATTGGGGACGCACCGAGCAAGTCTCCGAAAGCCGCACCATTGGTTATCAAGCGTTTGCAGGCCAAACCGAAGAGTTCGGCGACTTCCGTTCGCAACTCTCCAAGATCATGGGTGACGGTTCGAGCCTGACGTTGGCCCATAACTGGTTCTATTCCGGACAAAACCAGGATCCGAACCAAGGCGGTCGTCCATTCCCCTCTGAATTCACTAGTCGCCCAGGACGAGGCCAGGATCTCGGACTACCAACAGTCTCAGCCGAATGGCGAACGCCGTTCTGGGCCGGTGCCGGTCGCGAATACACCAGCATCGCCGGTCCGATCTCTCGACGTCCGACTTTGCAGAGCACACCCAACGTCAACCAGGGTGTTGCGATTGCTCGCATTCGTACCGACATGAGCATCGCCGACTTTGAAGAAGCCGTCGCCAATCTGCTCAAAGATGTTGAAGAGAGCTATTGGGACTTGGCTTTGTCCTATCGCACTTATGACGCAGAAATGCAGTCGCAAACCAGCGCGCTGCAAACCTGGCGCGAAGTCCGAGCGAACATGGAAGCCGGTAAGGTTGGAGCGGCTGACGAAGCTCAAGCTCGCGACAATTACTACGAAATCACATCAAGAGCCAAGAGTGCGCTCGGCAGCCTCTATCAGGCCGAACTGCGTCTGCGTCGCTTGATGGGACTCCCGGTAAACGACGGTCGAATCATGCGACCGTCCGAAGATCCGATAACCGCCGAGTATGGGACTCAATGGCATGTCGCGTTGACCGAAGCTCTGACGATGAGACCCGAACTGCGCAAGCAGAAGTGGAACATCAAGAGCCTTGAGCTGCAGTACGAAGCATCTCAAAGCTTGATTCGTCCGCGTTTGGACTTCGTCGCTCGTTACGAAGTCAACGGCTTCGGCGACAAGCTCTTCGGCAACAACAGCCCAGGTTCGCCGTTCAACAGTGCGTATCGCTCGTTACTGGCTGGTGACTACACCGGTTGGGCCTTGGGCTTTGAATTCAGCATGCCAATCGGCTTCCGTGGTGCTCACTCGCAAGTGAAGAACTACGAGCATCGTTTGGCGAAAGCTCGCAGTGTCTTGGCCAGTCAAGAAATTGAAGTCAGTCACGAACTGGCTGCGACGTTCCAACAAGTTGATCAGGCTTACGCCACGGCCAAAACGAACTTCAATCGACGACGTGCTGCTGAGCGCAGAGTGCAGGCGTTCGAAGCAGAATACAAAGTCGGTCGAACCACTCTGGATCAGTTGCTGCGATCTCAGATCAGCTTGTCACAAGCCGAGATCTCTTACTTCCAAAGTTTGATTACCTACAACAAGTCGCTCACCGATCTGAAGTTCCGCAAGGGGACCATCCTGAGAGACGACCAGGTCTATCTGTCAGAAGGCATGTGGGACGCCGAAGCCTATGGTCAAGCACTGGAGAAGGCTTGGTCTCGTAGCTACGCGATCGACGCTCCTCTCAAAGCCACTCAGCCCGAAGAATTCGCAATCGACGGCGACGACGTAGTGCTGTCTGCTCAACCCGCTCAGTGGCCGGTCCATGCGGAACCGCTGCCAAATCCTGGCATTCCTGAAGTGCCAGCACCTAACGGCGACAAGACTCCGAAACCCGCAGCTCCCAAAGTCGACAACCGCAGTGCTGAAGCTCAGAACGACGGAGTCGGAAGTCTGCGAGACTCGAACGATGATTCGTTCCTGCCACCGACGAAGTCTGGTGGCAACGACGACCCCATAAGCCCACAGTCATTGCCCCTTGGTCCGTTACCAAGTCCGCAAGGACAAGGCGTCATTCCAATGCCGCCTGAAGTCCAGAAGTCCGATGAAACGAGCTTTGTTCCACCGACCAAGAGCAAATCCGAAAACACCGGGTTTGAAGGCGACTTGTTCGCAGAACCTCTGAGTTCGTCTTACCCCAGTCGCAAGCCATTGGTGAACCCCACACGGCGCGCCTTGCAGGCGAATTCTGAGGAATTCATGCAACCGCTGCGTGCTCCGGCTCGCCCAAGTGGAGCAATCCAACAGACCGGTGCGCGAGCCTCCAAAGCCAGCGATGCCATCGATCAAGCAGAGTTCATCGCGCCAGCTCGACGGTAATTTCGAGAGGTCATGTCATCTGACTCGTGCAGGTATCAATGTCATTGCGATGACGCTGGTACCTGACGTTTCTCTCTCCGTTGGCTGACCAAAGATCGCGGCCAAGCACGCCTCGATGATTCCCGAGATCAGCCACATCCGTCCGCAAGGCATGCATCACACTTTACCGACGAGTCGAGTCCATCGACTCCAAAGACTCCCATGAGTGTCGCATCGGCTACATGCAGTTTGGCTTACAGCGTCAGACTTCAAGCACCGTTTGCGGAGTTCGTCTGCAGTCCGCGAATGACGATCTCTAAGTACTCGCGAGCACGCCGCGCGAGATCATCAACATCCTCCGGCTTTGTTGGTCGAGCCACCAATGGAGCGAAGATATTCTCGCAGCACAGCGGCATTGTTCGACCGGTAAACGCAACGGGGCTGAGCAGCTTGTAGTGATCGATCTCACCCAGGCCCGGCCCGCAGTCCTCGTCCTTCGGAAAGTTGCGATGGTCCTTGATGCAGAAGCTGTGGACCTCGTCAGCACACTTCTTGATGTCTGGCAGCGGATCAAGATCGAGATAGTCCATCACGTTGCCGGCGTCATAGTTGACCTTCACAAAGGGATGATTGACCTCGCGAGTAATCTCGGCACAAGCCTGCCCGGTCCCGGTCTCACCACCATGTTGCTTCACGACGATCAACACGTTGTGGTCTTGAGCGATCGGAGCCAGAGCCTTGAATCGTTCCAACCACACAGCTCGATTGCCGCCCTTGGTATGGCCGAACGTCAGCAACTGACGAATGCCCGCCGCAGCTGCTTGCTCGATCCGCCGCTTATGGACCTCGAAGCCATCCTTGGCCTCGGGATAGATCCCAGCAAAGAGCATGAGCGGCTCCAGTCCCAGATCTCGACAACGCTGCCCTAACTCCTTCGCGACCGACGGAGCAGCATCGGCTGCCATAACGGGGACACGTTTGCCGTCGGCTTCGACATGACTGGTCCCCCACGCGACATAGCGAAAGCCCGCCGACTTGATGCCGGTCAACGCTCGTTGCAACGAGAACGCCGCATACGGCAACGTCATGCAAGCGAGCTGAAACTGAGTCGGCCCGAGCTTCTCTTTCCCGCCGTCCGCCAATGCCGCCCGCCGCGAGTCTGTCGCGAAGACCATCGAAGCCAAACCCGCCGCCGCGCTTCGCAAACAGTCCCGACGACTCATCCCCGAATCAAGTCCCCAGCTCATAGCACAAGCTCCTTCAACAACGACGGCGATTGAACGACCAGCACGAGATCCCGGCATCCCACCAAGACTCACCGCCAAGAGCAACCGAGTCCCCCCGGCAAGGGACCACCCCGTGGCCATACCGCCCAACAGGTCTCCCCAAAGAACTCCTGCACGAGTTGCAACTGCTCGAAGATCGGCAACCATCCGCCCCGCAACCTGAACCACTCCCGAGCCCCGACCTCGAAGGTGACGCATGGCCGACGTTCCCGAGACTGCTCAGCGACCGAAGCGAGTCCTGATTAGCTACGCGCAAGAGTCCGATGATCATCGTGCTCGCATTCGCAAACTGGCGGATCAACTTCGAGCACATGGCATCGACGCAATGATCGACCAATACGAGCCGCACCCGCCTGAGGGATGGCCGCTATGGATGGAGCGACAGATTGAGCATGCGGACTTCGTGCTCGTCGTTTGCACTGAGATCTATCGGCAACGCGCTGATGGCACGGAGCAGCCGGGGCGTGGGTTGGGAGTGGCATGGGAAGCAGATCTCATCCGCGAAGAACTCTATCGCTCGGCGCATCGCAACGAACGCTTCATTCCGGTCGTGTTTGATGCAGGGCATCAGCGCGTCATTATGAAGAAGCTCGCTGACGCGACGTTCTATGTCCTCAACGAACACGAGCTTGACGCGACTTCGAACGACAACGGATATGTGAAGCTCTATCGCCATCTCACGGGTCAGCCACTGGTCGTGAAGCCTGAGTTAGGTCGTCCCATCAAGCTCGATGCCATCAATGCTCCTGTGGCGGCGTCGCTTGTGGAGTTCGCAACGCAAACTCCAAGTCAGCCTACATCCAATACCACTGCGCCAAAGCCTGCCTCCATGGGAACGGTGTTGGTCACCGAAGCGACTGCGGACATGAAGCCGTTTGCCGACGACTTCACACGGTTCTTGCGAGAGAGCGGCTTTGATGTGCTGGTTCAGCCGACCTATTCGATCGAGCGAGATGTTCGGTCGGAACTGGGACAAGCCATCGAGCAAGCCAAGCTCGTCGTTCAAGTGCTTGGACCAGTGCCGTTTGCCAAGAGCGTCTTCTTAAAGCCAACTCGCGTTGAGCAGTGGATCGCGGACAAGGCGACAAACAACCGCACGACTCCGCTGCGGTTATTGAGTTGGCGAAGCCCCACGACCAATGTCAGTTTGATTGCCGACGATGACTATGCCCAACTCGTTGAGTCGGTCACTACTTGCGACCCTGAGTTATTCAAGAAGACGATGCTTGATCGCCTCGCGACGCTGACCGCGAAGGAGCCTGCCAGCGGACGCACCTTGTTCGTGCATTATCACTCGACTGACCTCGCCTCGGCGAAGGCTCTCGTTAGCCAGGCGGAAGCCGTGGCCGAAGATGAACTGTCCGAAGAGCTCGAAGTCTTCCGCATTGATGAGAGCCGTGATGCTGCCGTCGCAATTGGAGATGACCCGGTGCATGGCTTGTTGGTGGTCTATGGCCAATGCGATGACAAGTGGGTTGAAGAGCACGCAAAGACTCTCAAGAAGGTCAGCAACGCGGCGAACTTGAAATACAAACTTGGCAAACCGCCGGGGGCCATTGTGAAGGCCAACGTGGAACGTCCGCCGTTGCGCCGCGTTCCTGGGGATTGGGATGAATTCGCCGCGACCGAGCCACAAAAACTCGAACACTTCGTTGCGACCGTCTGTGGCAAGGAGGTGCAGTCATGAGTAACTCACGCACTCAAACCTTCTCGCAGCCCTATCCCGGTTTGCGTCCCTTTGACTTCGATGACGCGCCGTTGTTCTTTGGTCGTCATACGCATGTGGCCGAGATGCTCGCCTTGTTGGAAGAGCAACGATTCTTGGCGGTCGTGGGAGCCAGTAGCTCCGGCAAGTCCTCATTGGTGAGAGCTGGTTTGCTCCCGGCGATTGCAGAGGGCTATCTCGATCTCGGCAGTGGTGCCGCTTGGCAGCGCGTGATTACTCGACCGAGTGATGATCCCTACGGCGCGTTGGCTGACGAACTAATTGGCCTAGGAGCCTGTCCGAGTAGGTTGATATTGGCGGACATTTTGTCGGGGCGGGGGCCGGTTAGGCCGTTTGGGCGCGGAACAGTTTCAGCAGGTTGTGCGTTAGGCAGATGAGAGCCCAC
>OMIV01000274.1 GCA_900299185.1 Planctomycetaceae bacterium | reverse complement strand
GTTCCAACATGGCAGCGATCGTCACGACGTCGTGATTCGCCGCCATCCGAGTTGAAGTTTGATTTCGAGATGCCGCGAAGCTTGATCGAATGGATTCATTCGATGAGGCTCGCGGCATCTGTCGTTTTTCAAGGCTCGTTTAGATCCAACTCTGACGTTCCCGGCATCGGTCGGTGGGGCAGGTATTCAACCTGCGTAACAGCTACGAAACATGCAGGTTGAAAACCTGCCCCACTGCGAAATGCGACTCTTGTAGGAATCTTCGACTCTGCGCGAGGCAACTCGATTGCGTCACCGACTTTGAAAGGGCTTGTCATGAAACGGTCATTTGTTGCGAGTTTGGCACTCACCTGTGCTCTGCTAACTTCGACAACTCAAGCTCAATCAAAGACATCGACGCCGCCTCTGTCGTATCCGCCTAAGTTGTCGGACGGCCAACTCATCGTCACTGATCAAAGCCCAGACTTCATCAAGCCCGTTGGCCCACTGCGCGACGGAGTGACGATTGCCAAGACGGCCCCGCAAATCGACTTCATGTACTACCCAGGCCAGGACTATCCGGGGAAACCGTGGTCATCCTGGGGCGATGGATGCGCGGCAGGAACGAAGTACTTTTCAGCGATCAGCGACCATCATTCACCGCGCGGCACGGCTCGCGTTTTTGAGTACGACACCGTCTCAAAAAAGCTGCGAATGTTGGCTGATCTCAAGACGATCTTGGAAAATAACAATGCGATTCCAGAGGGCATGAATTACTGCCCTGCCAAGATCCATAGCCGTGTCGACATCGGCAGTGATGGTTGGCTGTATTACAGCGGGCATCGAGGCTCACCGCGCACCACCGACGACAAACATGGCTTTCTCGGCGATTGGATCTTTCGCACTCATCCCGAGACTGGAAAGTCAGAGATCGTCGCAGCATTTCCGGTCGCCAAGCATTGCCTGCCTTGCAGCGTCCTCGATCCCAAACGGCTGGTGTATTACGCCGGAACAGCACATGGCACAGACGCCCCAGCTCAAGGAGTGCAGTTCCTCGCTTATGACGCCCAACACAAGAAAGTGCTGTTCTCTGGGCCCGATGGACCAGCTCGTTACATGCTGTTCGCCAACTCGACGGGCACTGTTTACTACGGCCCCGGCGGAGAAGGACCGACAGCTCCCCTGCTGAGATTCAATCCAGACAAAGATCAAGCGCCGGTGCCAATTGGCACCGAGATCGGTTGTCGTTCGGCGACTCAAGAAGTGGGAGACGGCATCATCTACACGGTCTCGCGCGATGAAGATGCCACCTTGTGGGCCTTCAACACCAAGACCGAAAAGGGCGAGAAGATTGGGACAGCCGTCGTCGCCAAGCACAACTACATCACGACGATCGACGCGGATCCCACAGGCCGATTTCTGTACTACATCCCTGGTGCTCACGGTGGAGCGATTGCAGAAGGCAGCCCTGTCGTCCAATTCGATACGAAGAACCGAACTAAGAAGGTGATCGCGTTCTTACATCCCTTCTATCAATCCAAGTACGGCTACACGCCCGACGGCTGCTTCAGCTCTACAGTCGATCCGACTGGTGAGCGGCTCTATGTCACCTGGAACGGCACTCGTTCGCCTTCACCGAAAGGGTCTTCGACTTGGGAGTCGTGCGCCTTGACCGTGATTCATATCCCAGCCTCAGAGCGATAAGCCGAAACTATCCAACAAGCCCATTGCTTCAAGACCAATCCGCTCGCCGTCTCCCGAAACGAAATCGCGACATCCGCCATTTCTGCCGAGCAGCAACGTAGGTTGGTAAGGCGAGACTCCTGACCTGAATCAGTACGAATAGCGGAGAAATCGTGCTTCAAGCGGCTCACAACAAATGTTGATCAATGAAATCGGTTTTCGCAGTTCCACTGCGGTGTGGAATTCTTCCACCACAGAGCAGAGGAGAAAGCAGAGCAAGGACACCGAGAAGAAAACGGCACACAGCTCGACATAGCAGTCGGCTCTCCTTCTCAAGAATCAACACGAAGTCAGCGACCTCAAAATCGAAACGCCAGCAACGACGTCTTCGCTTTGCATGAGCATGACACACTCGCTGGCGTTTCATATTTCCGAACTGACAGGCAGCTCGTCAGCGTTCGCGATGCATCTCATCAGCAGAATCTCTGCACCAATCAGACCTCATCAGGACTTTGGCCGAACTTCATTTCGCCTGAGAAACAAGCGGTATTTGCAAGACTTTCAGAGACGGATGAGTTGATGAGCGAGCGTGGCTCGGTCCGTTTGGGAAATCCTTTCAATCTGAAAAATGTCTTGAAAATTGCTTCAAGACCGATGTTGACCCGCTTCTTAAGAGCGGGATATCAATCCGCCCTACTCATCCCGTCTCGGGGCCGACACTCCGCGTGCGGGGACTTTTCAAGTCCTCTCCCACCAAATCCCATCCTCTTTGAGTGTCACCCGAACGGACAGCCCGTCTTTCAAATTTCCAACCCATACAAATCTCGCTCCGATGCGATGGTGTCATTCGCGGCTCTGCCGTGATGGCTCACTGCGCCGGTTCGTGAAGTTCGTTTTCGTTCTAACCACGGATGGTTAGCGCGAATGCCATGCACCCCTCTCTGAATCACTTCCCGCGGTTTGGTCAAGGAGGAACTTACCTTGCGTAAGCTATCCGGACTCTTCATTGCGGCGGCCGTAACAGGCGTCGCGCTGTGGCAGTTGCCAGAGCAGTCCCCGAAAATGCTCTCGGCTCAACAGGCACGCAGCACAACGAGCGAGGCCACATCAGGCAACCGCTCGCGTTCGTCGAGTGCTTACGACGAAGCGGCTCGCACCACGCTCAAGAAAGCTCAAGAGCGTGCGTCTAAGGGCGACATCGCCGGTGCGAAACGTCTCGCACTGGAGGCCAGTCGCTTCCCGGTCCAATGGGGACCGCGCGAGCTTACGCCTGAGCAGTTCCTCGCTCAGTTGGAAGGCGGAGCTGGCACCAATCGCACGGGAGGATTGAATCCCACTGCGATCGCCGGTCGTCAACCAACGCGCGACGATGGAGTCGTTAGCGCAGCGGGCGTGAAGACCAAACCGCAATTCGAGCAGACCAGCTTTGAAGAGAGTGGCTCAGAGGCCCTCGGTTCGAACGCTCCGGTTGGTGCTTCGAAGTCAGGCTTGCGACAGCGAGTCGACGAATACATGCAACGAGCTGAAGCAGCTCGTCGCTCTGGTGATCATGCCGAGGCCATTCGTCTCGCCAAGGTCGCCGAACTGTTGGCGGTCAACGCGCCGTTCGGGGCGGACGAAGAAACGCCAACTCAATACATGGCGCGCATCGAGACCGATCCTCAAGTGACTCCGGTCTCTGGCACGAAGCCCAAGTCAGGTTCGCAGTCCAAAGCTGCTGCTGAACCCAATCCGTTCGCGGATGACTCGGACTCGGACGCTAAGCCAATCGACCGATCCTCGCCGGGAGCAAAATCTGGCGAGCCGAAGTCGCTCTACAGCGGCAAGCTTGCCAAGCCAGCGGCCTCGCCAGTGATCAGCGAGAATCCGTTTGAGTCTCAGCAAGCTGATACCGCGAAGCGTGGTTCAGCCGAGCAAGGTAAGCTCAAGCAACAAGCTCTCAACTTGATGACCGCTGCTCGTGAAGACATGCAGTCGGGTAAGTTCGAATCGGCGTACCAAAAGGCGTTGATGGCGAGCAACGTTGACGTCACTTGGAACCTGCTCGATGAGCGTCCTCAACAGTTGATGTCCGAAATCGAACGACGTCAGCGTCGTGCGAGCGAGTCAGCCGAGCAGTTCGTCGATGCTACGCCGGCAAAGAAGCCGAGCAGCGCGACCAAGGCTGCTCCGACTTTTGAAGATGACTCTGCATCAGAGCCAGCCGTTAAATCCGTCGCCCTGCGACCGAACACGAAGTCGAATGCTGGTCGACCAGCGTTGATGCCGGATGATGAAGCAGAATCAGCACCACAGCCGAAAGGCCCGATCAGCGACCGCGAGTACGGAAACCAGTTGCTCGCACAAGCTCGGCAACAACTCCGAGAAGGCCAATACGAAGAAGCTCGTAGTGCAGCCCTGAAAGCTCAGGCTCTCGGTCTGACCTACAAGATCTTCGATGACCGACCGGAATTGGTCCTGAAGGAAGTCGATCGCCTGGCTGGCACTGTCACTCTGACACGAGGCACAGAACCACCAGCGTTCTCGGGCAAGAATTCGCCAAACGGCAAGGTGCAAGGCGCTCCGACTGCGCTGCAAGCCGCTGCTGGTCAGAAGCGAAATCAGGTTCAAAAGATGTTGGCCGACGCCAAGCAGGCGATGGCTCACGGCGACTTGGACCGAGCTCGGCAGCTAGCTCAACAAGCTCAACAAACTGAGTCCACTTACGAACTGTTCGACGAGACGCCGGAAGTGGTCTTGGCTGACATCGAACGACTCAGCAGCAAAGCGACCCAAGCTCCGAACGGTTCAGCGTCATCGAATGACAACCCGTTCGCGACACAACTGTCAGACAACAACGATCGTTCGTTGCCCGACTTTGAACCGCAATCACCACGAGGTAACTCGGCGGGGAATGCGAACAACCCGTCTTCGAAACAACGTCAGCAACAAGCAGCACAGCTTGTTGTCGAAGCTCGTCAACTGCTGAAGCAAGGTGATCTCGCTGGTGCAAAAGCCAAGGCAGAGGCCGCTGATCAGCTCAATGCCGTCTTCGATCTCTTCTCGGACAACCCTGGCCACATTCAAGCTGAGATTGCCCGCGTTGAGAGGAACTCACGCGGAGCCGTCGACGAGACCATGCAGCTCGTTGACAGCGCTCTGGCTCCCATCGAACCAGCAGCCGGTCCGTCTTCCAAGGCTCGAGTCGGGGAGAGGGTGGCCAATTCTGGCCGACCTCAGAACACCGCAGCCGCGTTGCCAGTGCCTGGTGCCGAAGATGACCAGCCGCAAGCTCGTGGCAACTACGAGCAAGCACGCCAGTTGTTGGCTCAAGCTCGAATGGATCTCAACGCGGATCGTCTGCAAGCTGCACGCGTCAAGGCTGAGGCCGTTCGAGACATGGACATCACCTTCTCGCCACGCGACGACCGACCGGAACTCGTCTTGGCAGCGATCAATCAAGCCACGGCAGAACAACAAGGTGTCGCGCGATCTGAACTAGGCAGGTTCAATTCGTCTGGCAGCGGTCGAGCCTCAACATCGTTTGCCAACAACGAAGTCGAAACTTCGCCAGTCATGCCAGCGGGTATGGCAGCCAACGACCTGTTCCGTCAGGGCGAGACTTATCTCCGCAAAGGCGACCGCACTCGGGCTTATCAAGCTTTCTTGGCGGCGTCTCAGTCGGGGCAAAAGCTCGACTCTTACAAAGCCCAACGCATGCAGGACTACCTGCGAGAACTGGCTCCTCGTAAGGGCAGCGCGATTCAACTCGCGTCCGCTCAATCGGACGGCAGCCCAGAGTCTCGCGAGTTCGACGCAGCTCGACCGATCAATGAAGCCGAGCAAGCGGACCAACTCAAGTTCGACCGCCTCCGCGCTGAAGTCCTGAACTCGATCCTGCGAGCAGACACGCTGCGTGAGAAGCGACCCGATGAAGCGATTGAAGTCCTCGATAAGGCAATGGCCGACGTCGAGAACTCCGGGTTCGATAAGCAGCGAGTCGCCACACTCGTCTCACAACTGCGTCGTACTCGCGGCTCGGTTGAAGGATTGATGGCTCAAAAGGCTCCGATCCTCGAACTCGAAAAGCGTAACGGCGAGGTCAAGAAGCAAATTCAGAACGAGCAGCAAACACAGATTCGCATTCGCAAGGAATTCGCGTCGCTCGTTGAGGAATACAACAAGCTCTACAAGGCTCATGACTACGCTCAGGCTCACGTCATCGCCAAGCAAGCCAAGCTGCTGGACCCAGAAAATCCAACAGCCATCGAGATGGAGTTGAAAGCACGCTTCGCAACGCGTAACGACAGCAACGAGAAACTGAAGGACGCGAAGGAAGGCATGTTCTGGAAGGCCCTGGACGATGTGGAATGGGCTCTCGCTAAGAACGTCCCGACCGACGCCAATCCCCTGAAGTTCCCGAAAGAATGGGACGCACTCTCGAAGCGACGTCTGAAGAATTCGAAGACGAGCTACCAACCTCGCTCGGAAGAAGAACGCAAGATCGAAGAAAGCCTCGGCAAGAAGATCTCGCTGAACTACGAAAACGCTCCGTTGCTGCAAGTCGTCAAGTACATCAAGTCGGCGGCAGACATCAACGTGGTGGTCGATCCGACCGGACTGGAAGAAGAAGGTGTTACAACCAATACACCAGTCTCGATCGAAGTCGAAAGCATCTCGGTCAAGAGTGCTCTGAACCTGATGTTGGAACCGCTACATCTCGGCTACAGCATCGAGAACGACGCACTCAAGATTACGAGTCGCGTGAAGCAGCAAGGCAAACTGGTCGCCGCCGCTTACCCGGTTGCGGACCTGGTGGTCTCGATGCGAGGTATCACCGCGAATCCTCCAAGTGCAGTCATGCCACAAAACGTCAACGGCGGGTTGATGAGCGTGCCAAGCAATGGCGTCCCCGGCAACAAAGGCATGTTCGCAGTGAATCCCAATGGGCTGGTTGCCCCTGGGTTCTCACAAGGCAACACACCTGACGTGAGTCTCAGCGGAGCTGGCCAGAACTACGACTTCAACACGCTGGTCGACCTGATCACCTCGGTGGTCGAGCCGGACTCCTGGTCTGAAGTCGGTGGTCACGGCACGATCCGATCGAATGAAACAACCTTGAGCTTGGTGATTCGCCAAACTCAACAAGTCCATCAGGAAATCATCGACCTGCTGGAACAACTGCGACGTCTGCAAGACCTCCAGATCACCATCGAAGTCCGCCTGATCAACGTCAGCGACCGGTTCTTCGAACGAATTGGTGTCGACTTCGACTTCGACTTCCAAGACACAGTCGGTGGCCCAGCCTTCGACGGAAACGGTGGTGGTGCTCAAGGTGGCGGCCAGCAAGGCCAACAAGGCCAGCAAGGTGGTGGTCCTGGAAATCCACTACCCCCATTCGGCTCTGTGATCGGCAGCACCAATCAACAGGGACAACAGCAACAAGGACAACAGAACCAACAAGGTCAGCAGAACCAACAAGGACAAGCTGGTGGTGGTTCAGTCACCTTCACTCCTCAACCACAGCGTAACTTCACAGAACGAGACAACTGGGGCCGTGGCACAATCATCGGTCTGCAAGATGCGAATGCGAACTTCACCAACGACTTGGACCTCGCATTCCGACAAGGCTCGTTCGATCTCGGTGTGCCAGACTTCGGTGGTTTCCAACCGAATGCTGGTATCCAAGTCGGCCTCGCAATCCTCAGCGACATCGAGACCTTCTTCTTCATCCAAGCAGCTCAGGGTGATGAACGAGCCAACTTGCTGTTCGCTCCCAAGGTCACGCTGTTCAACGGCGGTACGGCCAACATCATCGACGCAACGCAACGACCGTTCGTCGCGTCACTACAACCAACAGTTGGTGCCTTCTCAGTCGGTTTGACGCCGGTCATCTCGCAGATCTCTGACGGTATCACCTTGTCGGTGTCAGCAGTGGCATCCGCAGACCGACGCTTCGTGCGACTGGGCCTGGCTCCACAGTTCAACAACCTGATTGAAATCCAAACCTTCGCCTTCCAAACAGGTGCGCAAGGTGGTGGCGGTCAATTAGGTCAACAAGGTGGCGGTCAACAAGGCTTTGGCGGCGGTGGGCAGGGTGGTTTCGGTGGTGGTCAACAAGGTGGTTTCGGTGGCGGTCAGTTCGGCTTCGGCGGAATTGGTGGCGGCCCAACCATGATGGCCATGAACAGCTCGAAGCTCGGACGCTTCGGTCGCGGACTCTCTGGTTCAGAACTGGCGACCACTCAGATGAATCCGATGATGGGCTTCGGTGGTATCGGTGGCTTCGGTGGTGGCGGCCAAGGTGGCGGTCAACAAGGCCAAGGCGGTGGTGGTCAGCAAGGCCAACAAGGTCAACGAGGCCAGCAAGGCAATGCCGGTGGTACGACCACTCTGCAACAGCCGATCGTCGAAACCATCAGTGTCTCGACCGTCGTCACTGTGCCTGACGGTGGTACGGTCCTCTTGGGCGGTATCAAGCGATTGCGAGAAGGTCGCAACATGACCGGTGTCCCGATCCTCAACAAGATCCCCTACATCAGTCGGTTGTTTAAGAACTCAGGCGTCGGTCGTGAGACAGAAAGCCTGATGCTGATGGTCACGCCGCGAATCATCATCTTCGAAGAAGAAGAGCAGTTGCTCGGCGTCGAATTGGATTAGTCACGAGAACTCCTGTGAGTTGGCTCACCACCTCGCAGAAAGACTCGAAATCGAACGGGGTGCCAGGCCGTCGTAGATTGCGGGAATCTGCGGCGGTCTTGGCTTTTTCAAAGAGCAAGCGACTTCGCTTGCTCTTCGGCATTTATGGGCGTTCGAAGCGCGGTCAGAAGACCGTCAGTTTGAATGGTGCCAGAAATCTCCCCTCGCCCCTTTTGGGGAGCTGTCTCTTATACACATCTCCGAGCCCACGAGACGTAGAGGAATCTCGTATGCCGTCTT
>OMIV01000273.1 GCA_900299185.1 Planctomycetaceae bacterium | reverse complement strand
TGTATAAGAGACAGCACAGCAACCACCCGGTGTTGCGAGGAGTCGCACCGCAAATCTTCGTGCATACCGACGTGAACTCGGTCGAGCGGCTGACTCCCAATGAGGTCGTGCTTTTTCACGGCCAAGTGTTGTCCGGCTTGCAGCCAACCGATCCGCCAGTCACCGACAATCGCAAAGACAAACGCATGCCGTTCGCATGGTTTAAGAATTACACCGCCCCATCTGGCAAGCAGGGCCGATCGTTCACGACCACCGCCGGAGCTTCAGTTGATTGGCTCAGCGAAGATCTGCGTCGCTTAATGGTCAACGCCATGCTGTCGCTGACGGGACACGAGTCCGACATCCCGACTAAGTCCAATGTCAATTTCGTGGACGACTACCAGCCCTCGCCAACCGGAGCCATTCCTGACGCAGTCTGGGCAGAAAAGAAACTCACGCCCGCCAGCTTCGACTTGAAGCCTCAATAACCGCGACTTCATAACCAGTTCCGCCGGTAAGGATCAGTCGAGAAACGACTTCCCAGTTCGGGATACCAGCGAGAAACTGACCTTCGACTGTCCCCAAGGAGCCTATCCGAGTAGCCGTAGCTTGACTCTCAAGCACGCGGTTAGGGCATGACGGTCAACAGAGTCCATGAAATTGAAGACGTGAGAATCGCCCTCGGTTAATGTCCGCTCCTCAACGCCAGGACTGCATCAGCAACTTGATTCGGAGGCAGGTATGTCGATCGCAACTCATCCCCAAGTATTTGAAGAGATCGCAGAGTTTGTGGCGTCCTTTCCGACTCGTGACGAAGTCCTCGCGTTTCGACCATCGGTTGAGATTCAAGATCGCGCACGCGAACTACTTTGGAAGTCGAACGCGGGAGAACTCACGGACGAAGAGCGAGAGGAGCTAGATGACTTTGGACGTGCCGAGCTTTTCGTCCGCATGCTCAAGGCGCGGATGTAAGGAGCGAAGCTAAGATGTCGGAATACATTCCCGTCACCTTGCGAAACTTCATCCGCGAACGCGCCGCATTTCGTTGCGAGTACTGCCGATTGCCCGAAGCAGAGGCGTACTTTCCGTTTGAGCCGGATCACACATTTCGATCAAACATCAAGGCCCAACCATTGAGTCAAACTTGGCCTGCAGTTGTTTTGAATGCAATCGCCTCAAGGGGACGGACCTTTCTTCAATTGATCCGGAAACAGGTCAGATCGCCCGGCTCTTTCACCCTCGTCGCAATCAGTGGGACGAGCATTTCGAAAGGAGCAACGGCGTCGTCGTTCCGAAAACTGCGGTCGGTCGAGTGACCGAACATCTCTTGCAACTCAATCGCCCGAAAGTCGTCGCCATTCGACGCCAACGGCTCTCTCAAAGTCGGGAGACAAGTGATCGCCAAAACGAATCACAAACGTGAACTCGCAACATACTTGTGCCACGAGCAGGTGTGGCACTCTTCCAACGCTTCGCCCAATGGCGTTCCATTCCATCGCACTCCTTGAGGCCATGCTATGCCCCAGACCACTTTCATCGCCGAGCATCTGGAACTCACGCGTCGTCATTTCTTGGGGCTCGGGATGGCCGGGACTCTGGCGACCACGCTCATCAATCAGCAGGCCGATGCTCAAGAGACCGCCGACAAACCCAAGCCGCGAACCAAGCCCGATAAGGCCGGCGCCAAGCCCGATCCCTACTTCACACCGGTGGCGGACTTCCGAGATGTGTCGCGAGGGAAGCCAGTGCCGCACTTGTTGCCTGAAGAGAAGAAGCGCGAAGTCGGCATGACTCGCGATACCTGGAAGCTCGAAGTCATCTCTGATCCCGATCATCCCGCTCGACTTGGCAAGCCACTGACGAAAGTGGATGGGACGGCATTCGACTTCGAGGCGTTGATGAAGCTTGCTGAAAAGCATGCGGTTCGCTTTCCCAAAGTGATGACGTGCCTGAACCTCGGCTGTCCGTTAGGCATGGGCTTGTGGGAAGGCGTGCCGCTGCGCGAAGTCGTTTGGTTGACTCAGCCGCGCGAGAACCTGCGCCGCGTCTTCTACTACGGCTATCACAACGATGATCCCAAGCAGATGTTTCGCAGCTCGCTGCCGATCGGCCGCGTCTTAGAAGATCCGTATGACCTGCCGCCGGTTATTCTTTGTTACAAGCTCAACGGCGAGTGGCTTGACGCCGAACGCGGCGGGCCAGTGAGGATCGTTGTTCCCGAAGCCTATGGGTTTAAGTCGATCAAATGGCTGACTCATGTCGTGCTGACGAATCTGTTCTATGCCAACGACACCTACGGCGAGCAGAACAACGACGTCGACAGTCCGCTCAAGACATTCGCAGCAACGTTGGCAGTGCCCAGCGCGATCAACTCCAATGAACCCATTCGAGTCTCGGGCTATGCGCAGGTTGGCATCTCGGGACTGTCGAAGGTGCAAGTTTCGATCGAGTCCAATGCCATGCCTCGTCCCGAGAATGACCCGCACTATCTGAAGGCACCGTGGGTTGATGCCGATCTACTGCCAGCGCCGACTCAATGGTCGGGACTTAATGACGCCAAGATTCTGGCGGGAGCGCACGGCTTCGATGCCAACGGTCGTCCTAAGCATTGGCCCATGCGACTGACCAACGCGCACTGGGCAGCCGCGTTGCCAGGGTTACCTGCCGGCGAATACACGCTGCGTTGCCGCACCATCGACGAGAAAGGTCAGGCTCAGCCGATGCCGCGACCGTTCCAGAAGTCGGGGCACGCCAAGATTGAGTCGGTGCTGCTGACAGTGAAGGAGTAACGTCGGCTCGATAGGCTGCGTCGGAGGGGTCTTTGGTTTTGTCATCACGCAATCAGGAGTTTCAACAATGTCAGACGCGCGTGCGGAGATTTCAGGAGTTAACCGCCGGTCGTTCTTGGCCGCCGGAGCAGCGGCTGTCGCAGCAGGAACAACTCTTACAGGGCAAGCTCAAGATAAGCCGGCGGCGTCGAGCATCATTCGTCCGCCCGTCGATAAGCGGATTCTGCTGTCGTGCAAGCTCACGATGATCGCGAAGAAGTCTCCCGAGGGTAAGGACTTCACGCTGACCGAGCGGCTGAAGCTCGCAGGTTCGGCAGGCTTCGACGGAGTCGACTTCGATGAAGCGGGCTCTTTCACGCCCGAGCAAGCTCGCGATGCCGTCCGCGAGTCCGGCGTGTTCGTGCATAACGCCATCAATCACGCTCACTGGGGCCAGCGTCTCACCAGTGCCAAAGAAGAAGAACGCAATCAGGGCCGAGCCAACATCGAGCATTGCTTGCGAGTCTCGCATGCGGCCGGTGGCAGCGGGGTGCTGATCGTCATCGGGCGTGGCGGCGATGGACCAGAAGCCGAGATCGAAGAACGTGCTCGCGTTGAGATCAAGAAGATGCTGCCACTCGCTTCATCGCTCGGGCAGATGATTCTCTTCGAAAACGTATGGAACCAGATGCACTACGACCACGACAAGCCGCCAGAGCAAATGCCCGATCGCTTCATCAAGTTTGTCGACAGCTTCAACAGCAATTGGGTCGGCATGTATTACGACATCGGCAACCATTGGAAGTACGGCCAGCCTCGAGCATGGCTCAATGCCTTTGGTCGTCGCGCCGTGAAGCTCGACGTGAAAGGCTTCAGTCGCGCGAAGAACAAGTTTGTCGACATCACCTCAGAGGACGACGATCTACCATGGGGCGAAGTCCAAAAGGGACTCGACGAGATCGGCTTCAGCGGTTGGACCACAGCCGAAGTCGGTGGCGGCGGACTCGAACGACTCACGATCGTCCGCAAGCAAATGCAGAAGGCATTCGGTTTGTCGTAAGAAACTGAACTCGGTTCGCGGCTCACATCTCCAGCGGCGAGTGGCTCATGTGCGAAAGCATGAACCACTCGCCGCTTTTGTTTCGCGGTGGTTTCACCGAGCACCGAAGTCCCACCGGACCGGCTTCGAATTCGCGCCTTTGCCTTGAACTTCGATCCAATCAACGTCGACGGGCTTCGCACCGGCCGGCAGATAGAGACGAGTGATGCCGAGCAAGCCCTTGGCTGGAACATCAACCGTGACCTCTCGCCATTCACCAGCTTCGAGTTTGAAAGCCACCGACTGAGGTTGCGCTCCGGCTGCCGTATCGCCAAGCCACTCCACCTTGCCCTCGCCGCCAGCAGTGCACCGCGCCCGAAACTTCAGAACCACCGGTCCCGCTTGCTTGCCCATGCCATAGCCCAAGAAGGCAGTGCCCGGTCGATTCGTGCTTGTCATCGACAAGACTCCGTCCTTCACAACGACATCGCACTGTCGAGCCTTCCAGCCTTCAAGCGGATCGTCAGTCGCATTCTTCTTCGTCGCAGCAGTCGACTTAGACGGTTCTGGCTTGTAAGCCGGGTTGGGTCGCGGATACATCGCGTGAGTGTCGATCAAGAACTGGTCGATCAAGCCATCTAACTCTTTCACTCGTGCGACTTCAGTGGCAGCCAAGTTCTTGGACTCGCTCAAGTCAGCCTTCAAGTTGAAGAGTTCGAATCGTTCCTCGTCCTTCAGCAATCCAAACCAGCGAATCAATTTCCAATCGCCCGAGCGAACCCAAACACCACCAGCTCGACCGGGACTCGGACCGTGCGGGAAGTAGTTAAAGAGCGCACGACGTTCGAGTTTCCCTGCGGACTTCAGCACGCGCGAATAACTGACTCCGTCAAACTTCTCGTCGGCAGGCTTTGGTAAACCTATGAGGTCCACCAAAGTCGGGTAGAGGTCGATGTGAGCCACGACCGCATCGTTCGTTGTTCCGGGTTTGATGCGCTCAGGCCAAGACCACATCAGCGGCACACGAGTGCCGCCTTCGTAAAGCGTGCCTTTGCCGTCTCGAAGTGGCGCATTGACCGTTGGTGGCTGAGTACCAGCCCACTTCCGCCAGTCAGCGAGTTGTGCCGACGCCGAACCGCGTTTGGCATCTTCGGCCGTATTGCTGTGAGTGTTCCCGCCATTGTCCGAGTTGAAAACAACGATGGTGTTATCAGCGAGACCTTGCTTCTCTAGTTCATCGACAATGCGACCAAAGCACTGATCGACGCTCTTCAGCATCGAAGCCATGATCGGATTCCCCTGCAGTCCGCGCGGATCCTTCTTCGATGCGAACGCCTGCGTGTACTCGACCTTGTGCCCCCACGGACCATGCACTCCATAGTTCCACAAGTTGAGGAAGAACGGTCGCCCATTGTTGCTAGCAATGAACTTCACGGCCTCATCCGCCAATCGATCGACGATGTATTCGCCGTCCGGGCCGTCGGTAATTGTCCCCAACTTGTTCTTGCCACTGGCGGTTCCTGTAAGACTCACTCCATAGGGCGAGAAGTACCCGCCCGGCGGTCCCGGATCGGGATGACAATGAAACGCGAACTGGAATCCTTGCCGCTCCGGCCAATGCGGCTGAGTTAAGCCGAGATGCCATTTGCCGATGTGAGCCGTCTGATAGCCAGCATCACGCAGCGCTTCGGCCAGCGTGTACTCCGCGGGCTCCATGTAGTTCTTGCTCTGAGGTACCAACGTCGGTTGGTTCGCCGGTCCGCTCTCTGCCAAGAACTTGAAGTCCGCAGACTGCGGTGGTTGATGTCCGGTTGCGGAAGTAATCCCGTGCCTCGCCGAATACTTGCCAGTCAACAGACTACACCGAGTCGGCGAACACAGCGGCTGAGCGTAAGCGTCGGTGAATCGCATCGCGCGCGTTGCGAAGCGGTCGATGTTAGGAGTCTCGTAGTACTTCGAGCCGTACGCACCGCAGTCCATCCACCCCATGTCATCGACCAGAAACACAATGACGTTGGGCTTGCGATCCGCAGCAAGCAACACCGAGCTCGTCAGCAGACAGAGTATGAATGACGTCAGCAGTTTGAGTTTCAGCGTCATGTGGCCTCGAAGAAAAGTTGCTCGTCACCGAAGTGACATTGAGTTGTTACATCCCGAACAAAACACGGTCGCGGCAGAGTAAGCGACCGAGCAAACTCCGGCGACTTGCGGATTGATCGTTTGCGATAGTCGACTCATGGGAAAGGACCGCCTGATGTCTGCCATCTTCGTGCTGATGTGTCTGACGTTTGCTGAACCATCGCTGGAACTCACTCACCTTCCGCGCGAATACGAAGTGAAAGACACACTTCAACGTGATGAAGAGCCCAACGCCGACGCTCGTGCTTGCCTCGATGGCCTGTGCTGGAACCCGAGCTCCTTCAAGGCGCAAACATCTCCAGCCAATGGACCGCACGATGTCTGGATCACATTCCCTTCACCACTGCCAAGCGGTCACACCAAGAACGATGTCGTCGTCATCGAAGGCTCGTTGGCGAAGGACAAGTCGGGCCAACCGAAGAAAGCTCGAGCCGTCGTCGTTGTGCATGAATCTGGCAGCGGCATGACGGTCGGCAAGTTGTTTGCGTCGGGACTTCGCGAACGAGGTTTGCACGCTTTCATGGTCCAGATGCCGTACTACGGACTCCGCCGAGGCGATCAGAAGCGGCCTACCGGTCCGCAAGTCAGCTCCGTCATGCGGCAAGCGATTGCTGATGTCCGCCGAGCACGCGATGCCGTCACCACCCTGCCCTGGGTCGAAAGCGATCACATTGGACTGCAAGGCACGAGCCTCGGCGGCTTCATAGTCGCGAATGTTGGAGCCGTCGATCACGGCTACGACTCGACATTCATCTTGCTCGCTGGCGGCGACCTCTTCGGCATGATGCAAACTGGCAAACGCGAGGTCGCTCAATTCCGCCGCGAACTCAGCGAGGCGGGTATTGAAGGCGAGAAGCTGAAGCAACTCTTACATGTCGTCGAGCCCACTCGCATCGCACATCGACTACGCCCCGAACACACGTGGCTGTACTCGGCACTCGCCGATCAAGTGGTGCCCTTTGAAAATGGACTCGTGCTGGCGAAAGCAGCCCAGCTCGACAAACAACACCACATCAGCCTGATCGCCGACCACTACACCGGAGTCATCTATCTGCCGCTGGTCCTCGATCACATCAAGCGGAACATGGAGCGATGACGCAGGAACTCGTTCCTCGGCTCCGCCTGGGAAGGCTCAAGAGGAGGCTCTGCCTCAAGTTTCGTCGGACACCCATTCAATCGCCTCGGCCTCAGTTGTCATGCAACTGCGAAACCTAAACCAGAGAATCATGAGGCGGAGCCTCCGAACTTACGTTCCCAGGCAGAGCCTGGGAACGAGTAGGAAATAGATCTACGACCGAAGCAAGCCCTTGAGATGATCAATCAGTTGGGCCTCAGGCACGGTCGCTTGATCGCCTTGCACACGCAGGTTCTTGACCTGCCAAACACCGGCTTGGAATTCGTTCTCGCCTGCAATGACCGCGATCTTGTGGCCCTTCTTGTCCGCGTACTTGAACTGTTTGCCGAGCCCCTTGGCTTCCGGGAAGACTTCCACGCGAAAACCGGCTTCTCGTAGCACGCGACTGATCCGCAGATAGTCGGCCAAACGAGGAGCATCGAACTGCGGCACGAAGACTTCGGCGGGAGTCGACGACGACTCGACCATGCCGAGTAACTCCATCGCCGCGAGCAATCGATCCAGTCGCAAGCTGGCACCAATGCCCGGCAACTTTTCTTTTGTAAACAGCCCAGCGAGGTTGTCGTAACGACCGCCGGAGCAAACGCTGCCGATCTCTGGTTTATCGCCGAGGAACGTTTCGTAGATCGTCCCGGTGTAATAATCGAGACCGCGCGCGATCGAGAGATCGAGCTTCATACGTTCTGGCGGCAAGCCCGCCCTCAAACACGACTCGAACAGCTCGCGCAACTTCGCGACACCCAGCAATCCCGTTTCGTTACCCGCCAACATCCCGTCGAGCGACTTCAGCATGTCGAGAGGTTCGCCAGTGAGTTGGACCAGATCGAGCACGCGTTCGGCTTGCTCGCGAGACGCTCCAACCTTTTCGGTCATCTCCTTGATGACTTCCTCGCGTCCGATCTTTGGCAGCTTGTCAATTGCTCGCAGCACGCCGACCGACTTGTCGCTGAGACTCTGCTGTTGCAGCAGTCCATTGAGCACCAGTCGGTTGTTGACGCGAATCGTGAAGCGCTCAAACCCGATCTTCACCATCAGATCGTGAATGACGAGCAACGTCTCGATATCGGCAGCATTGGACTCGGTACCGATCGTGTCGAAGTCGCATTGCATGAATTCGCGATAGCGACCGGCCTGAGTGTTCTCGCCGCGCCATACGGTTCCGATGTGATACCGCTTAAACGGCAAGCCGAGTTGATTGGCGTACTGAGCCGCGAATCGAGCCAGCGGAACAGTAAGGTCGAAGCGCATCGCAACATCACGGTCGCCGTGATCTCGAAACCGATAGAGCTGCTTATCCGACTCTTCACCGCCCTTGCCCGTCAGGATCTCAGCATACTCCAAGGCCGGAGTATCGATCGGGCCGAAGCCATAACTGCGATACACAGACTTCGCCGTTTCGATCAGCTTCTCTCGCGCCATCATCGCTGCAGGCAAGTAGTCGCGAAAACCTTTCAGCGTCCGAGGTTCAATTAGGTCACTCACTGTAGTTTCCAATCAGAGTCGAGATATCAAGACGAAGCCGCGCCGGCGTGATCTCATCCGGTGACGCGAGCCCATGCACTTCGAAGAGAGACGGGAACGTCCGGCAGAGGATTCATCTCCAACTGCCAACAAGACTCGCTACGAGCACCGGGCTAATTGGGCAGACAGACGCGGCATTCCGAAGAATGATCGTTCGGGCGCGTCTTTTAGGACTTCTGCTCGGTCTTCAACAGCAACCCAGCGAGATCAATCTCAAGACTATCGGCGCTGCTGATAAACCTGACTCGCACGGTTCAGAACTTCGAGTTCTGCGGGACTCAAACTGGCCTTACCTTCTCGATTGATCTTGTCGAGCAATCGATCGACCTCATTGTCCAATGCATCGACAGGAGGCTCGTAAAGCCGCACCTTCGCCTGCTGAGCTGAGCGTGCTGGAGCCTCAGGTTCTCGCCACGGAACAGTGGATGCGGGTTCGGTCGTAACCGATGACCAATTCACCAAGCTGCGCGTCGGAGTCAATCTCATACCCAACACGCCATAGAGAGCACCGAACGCGGCACCTCCAAGATGAGCCCAGTAAGCAATGTGATCTCCACCGCCACGCAACACTCCCATCGCATCGATCCCGACATAGATCAGAGCGGCCCATCGCAGTTCGATACCAAACGGGAAGATCAGCGAATGGAGCTTCAACCGACTGAAGTAGAACGCACTCAACACGGTTAACGCACAGCAACCGCCAGAGGCTCCAACCACGACCTGAAAGGCCAACTTCGAGCCCGATCCGATAAAGATCTGACTGGCTCCACTGACCACCAATGCCAAGAGATAAAAGGCCAACGTCTCTCGCGCCCCGCGCACGGACTCGACCAATCGGCCAAACATCCACAGGCCGAACATGTTGAAGATCAAGTGATTGAGACTCGCGTGGCAGAAGCCATAAGTCACAAGCCGCCACAGCTCGAAGTTCTTCAGCCCCGCTAGATGCAGGCTCAGCAGGCCATTGAGCGAGAAGCCGGTCCCGTCGCCAGACAAGATCGAGTTCACGACGTAAACAGCAATGTTGATCGCAATGAGCGACTTCACGAGCGCATCGCTCGATTTGGTAACTCTCATTGAGGCAGTCGCACGCTGAAAGACCTCGGGCTCTTCATCCCGATAGTAGTCGCGGTCATTGATTCCCATCGCCGCGTTCCTTGCATCCAATTCAGAGCGACCTCGCGAAGGCCAACTCTCGATCAAGTTACCGATCGAACTCCGATCTCCAACATCGCCGATTGCCAAGAAGATCTCTCTGACGACTCGCTTCGCGTCCAGCGTTAGCGACGGGGCAAGACAAGACCCATTGCAGAGGCTCGACTTCAAACGGTTCGTTAGCGACTAGCTGCCTAGAGAATCACCCTTGGGCGAAGAAGCAGCGGGTGCAGCACCAGGCAGAGTCAGGATCAGCTCTTCGTTCTTCTTCTGAATCTCAACGATCTCGTCATAGATGTCCTGCAACTTCTGACGCAGCTCATGCACCTCTTCCAGAGTGACGTTGCGAGATTCTTCGGCGTTCTCAATGGCAATCACGAACCCATCCACGAGGTAATCAGGCAGTACGCCTTTCTTATCCGCTTGAGCTGGGTCACCGTGCAATTCGTTGATGCGGAACTGAAGCTGGTCTTCAGCCGTCTTGCGATCACGGTTCTGAGCGAAGTCCAACCACTTCTTAGCATCCTTGAGTTCGACATCCTTCAGAGACATCGAGTGCTGCATCTTTACGAAGTTTTCGAGATCAGCTGCGGGAACCATTTCGCGAACTCGGAAGCCCGGCTGCCCAAGTCGGAAAGTCGCGGCATCAGTTGGTCGAACGGTCCAAGTCGGTGACGCAGCAAACTGGCCATCAGCCACGTTCTCGACTCGGAACGGACCGACATAGCTCGAAGCTTGATTGTCGTCAGGGCGGAACAGATGCACGATCTGGCCTTGCCTCAACCCGTCAGCAACGCCAGCCCCACGAACCATCACTCCGACACCACCCGGCTGAACTTCGAGGTTGTTGTAGAACTTTCCCCAGTTATAGGTCACTCGGTGGTACTCAAGCTGATGCTTCGTCAGTTCAGCCCGCAGCTTGACCGGTTCATCCTTGATCTTGAGATACGCATCACGTTTCTTCTCGATGCTCTTAGTCCACGACGTCCGCACCTGCAGCGTCTTGGTCGTCAGCATCACCGTACCTAGCGCACCGCCTGCGGTGAGGAATGCGAGGATTATTCCGAGAATATGCATCTTCATGGCGAATCAATCGTCTGAGGACGGATGGTTGAGAAACGAGCAAGAGTCGTCTCATCCGCATCGGCGCAACGCGGACCGGCTCTTCAACCTGTGTCATCGATCTTGGTTCGGTTCTTGGGGGTGGTCAAGGAGTAAAGACTTCGATGAGTTAGTCGATTGGAAGCCAGTTTTCGGATCGGACAGAACCTGCGACTCATACCGATTTGACGGATGCTTCGAATGCTTCCGATGAACCCGAAGCGGGCCTCTCGTAGCAGTTCTAGCGATTTCCCACACGAGACAGGTCATGTGGGTTGTGCTGTCGGCTTGCCACCTTCATCACAATTTCAACCGCCTCGATTCGAGATCTTTGCGACAAGATTTGATTCATAGTACCGGCCCATGAATCGGCCTATGACGATGCGTGAAGAGCACACTTTTTTTCGAGTGACGCCACCATTATCAAACGCCCCTTTAACGGACCACTCCCTCGTAAATGCTGCGAAAAATGACCCAAAAGCTCCGAGTTCTGATCACCGACAACCTCTCCATAGCTGGCCTCAAAGTACTTGAGGCCGAGCCTCAACTGGAAATCGTGAATCGCAGCGGCCTCACCCCGGACCAAGTCCGAGAAGAGCTGAAGAACGCCGACGGCATCATCATTCGGTCTGGCACTAAGCTGACGCCAGCATTGCTCGACGGGCAAACGCGTTTGAAAGTCATCGTGCGAGCGGGCGTTGGAGTCGACAACGTTGACCTCGAGGCGGCGACCCGGCAGGGCATCGTGGTGATGAATACTCCCGCCGGAAACACGACCAGCACCGCCGAGCACACCTTCGCGATGTTGATGTCGTTGGCTCGAAACATTCCGCAAGCGGCCGCCACGATGAAGGCAGGTGGTTGGGACCGAAACAAGTTCACGGGGTCACAACTGGCGGGCAAGACGCTGGCGGTTATTGGCCTGGGACGTATCGGCCTGACCGTTGCGAAGCGAGCACTGGCGTTCGAGATGAAAGTACTGGGCTACGACCCATATCTCTCCGAAGAACGTGCTCGCGAGTTCGGCATCTCGCTGTACCGCGATGTCGACGAGCTGATCGACAAATGCGATTTCTTGACGGTCCACACGCCGTTCACTCCCGAGACCAATGGACTCATCAACGCGACGCGGCTGGCGAAGATGCGGAAGGGTGCTCGCATTGTGAACTGTGCCCGCGGCGGAATCGTCGACGAAGCGGCCTTGGCTGCCGCCATCGAAACTGGTCACATCGGTGGAGCTGCTCTCGACGTGTTTGTCGACGAACCACCGGCCAAAGATCACCCGCTGCGAAAGCTCGACAAGGTGATCTGCGCGCCGCACCTGGGTGCCTCGACTGAAGAAGCTCAAGAAGCCGTTGCTGTCGAAGCAGCCGAAATCATCACGGCGTTCCTAGTTCACAACGAAGTACGTCACGCCATCAACATGGTTCCGATCTCGGGAGCCGAACTGAAGGACGCAAAGACGTATCTCGATCTTGGCTACCGCCTGGGCCTGTTGCAGTCGCAGTTGCTGGCTCAACGCTTCAAGTCTGCTGGAATCAAAGAGGCGCGAGTGACCTATCGCGGCGAAGTCGCCAAGCGCAAGACCAAGTTGATCACCCAAGCTTTCGTTGCGGGTTTAATGAGCTCCGGAGTCGACGAACCTGCCAACATCATTAACGCAGAAGTCGTCGCTCGTGAGCGAGGCATTCGCATCACTGAATCGTCCACTGACCAAGCCGGTGACTTCGCTTCCTTGGTAAGCACGACCATCGTCAGTGATCATGGTGAGTTCGATGTTTCAGGCACGATCTTTGGCAACGAGTTCTTGCGACTCGTTCGCCTCGATGGATTCCATCTTGATGCCTACCTCGATGGTCACCTGCTGATGTTCCGACATCAAGACAAGCCAGGACTTATCGGCTTCATTGGTACCGCGATGGGTCAACACAATGTCAACATTTCGCACATGGCACTCGGCCGTTCGAAAGTTGGCGGAGAGGCACTGGCAGTGCTCAATCTCGATTCAGCTCCATCAGATTCCGCGCGGCAACAAGTTGCAGGACACCCGGACGTCACCGGAGTTGAACTTGTGCAACTCCCGCCAGCCGGTCAGCCGTTACCGTGGTTCGATAGCCGTTCGTGAGGCGTTCCAGAGATTCGGAATCTCGATACGATCAAATGCGAAATCGTAAAACAAATAAGGCGGCGTGAGCGGCTGGGTTACCAGTCGCTCACGCCGCCTTATTGTTTTGAAAGCTCAATCAGTTACTAGCCCTGCTTTGCATTCACATTCGGCTGCTCGGCCGTCTTCTTCTCGACCCCAATAATCGCGTTAATGCCGTCCAAAGTATCCTTCGGCATCGCGGCTGGCGGATTGTTTTGCAGGTTCTTCAACGCGTGGCGGACCGGCGGCAACGCCGCTGTGTAGGCCGCTTGGACGTTCTTGTCGTTGGGCGATGCTGCTTTCCAAGCCTTCAGTCCAAGGTAGATGTCCTGCAACTGAAAAGTAGCCTTCGTCGCGTTCACCTTGCCTGCGTTGTAGTCGGTCGAAATCTCGCGAGTGAGCTTCAGCATGTCCTTTGTTACAGCCGCGAAGTCCACTCCTGATTGAGGCAAAGACAAATTGCCAAAAGCTTGCACCGCCTTAGATCGCACCATGTAGGTTCGCATGGGATCTGCAATCACCTTGTGAAGAGTGTTTGCAATAATGGGCTGTTGGACATTGCTCGCATCAGGAATGGTCGGCAAGTTGACCGCCTGCAACGCAGTGACCAGTGCCTTCTGATACCACTCGTTGCTATCGTTCTTCGCAACCAGAGGAGCCAGAACCTTTCCAGCTTCGATCCTGAGCTTGGCCGGCGGATTCGTAGCCAATCCAGATTCTTTGAGCAGCTTCTCAGTGAGAGATGCCGTCAAGAGTCTCACAGCCTCCGGCTGCTTGCTGTCGTTTATCACCTTGAAGTAGATGTTGAGAGCGTCGGCATACAAAACTGCGGGAGCATTTTTGGCCGGATTGGCGGCGACTGTTTCCAATTCCGACAGCAGAATCAATGCCTGCAATCGCACGGTCAGATTTCCAGCCAGCAAACGCTCCGCCTCGGCAGCGATCGCTTTGAAAGCAACATCGCGAGCAGCAGGAGTCGCTTCCAAATGCAGCGTTCGATAGATCTCAACTCGCACCGGCTTCAGATTATTGCGGTGCACTTTGAGTGACAGTCGCTGAACGCGCAGCTTGCAGCCGTCTTCAATTTGCTTGGTTTGAGCGGGATTAAGTCGCGGGCTCTTGATGGCGACGCCGAAGTTCGTGAGTTCCTTCTTCTTCCATTGAGAATACGCGTCTTCGGTTGTCAGCTCGTCTTCAGCGTTGATGACATCCAACACAGCGCGTGGCGGCCTGAAGTCCTTGGGCAAGGTATCTTTACTTGCAGGAGCTTGAGCTTGTCCCCAGGCAGTCGCCGTTGAGGCAACAACACAAGTCACTGCGAGCTGGCGCAGACGTCTAAACAGACGGCGTTCGGTTGAGACGGGAATCACAAACACGCTCAATCCTCCAGAGGCTGGAGCGAAAAAAACCGGCGATCTAGGCACTCCGTCATTTAGACATAGCCTACCTGATCGCGCGGGCGAAACGGTAATTCGAGAGTTGGGGAATTGCTACCAGCGAGAAGCTGGTCGATCAGAAGGGGAAGCCAGACACGTCCCGTCGCGCCGATCAAGCCTCGACAGAACGATAAACCAAGGAGTCACTCGGCACCGAATGGTGCAATTTGAGATGTGAAATAAGACTCCCGCGAAGACGGGAGGCACGCTAGCTATCGGCAATCCGAACTGTCAAGCGGCGACTTTCTCAGCTGCGGAACTCCGTGAGACTCGTAATGGCGATGCCGTAGTTTCTCACGATCCAGCCCGAGAACTGTTCGCGGTGTGTTTCGTGGAGAGTGCATCTTCAAAGACCTGCAGAGTACGAGCTGCCATTGCCTCGGGCGAGTACAGCGTCCGCACCGCCTGTTGTCCTCGCCGCCCGAGCTCAATTCGAAGAACCCGATCAACCACGAGTCGTTCGAGGCAAGCCACTAATTCGCCAACATCCCCCGGCGGATAAAGCAGGCCCCCATTGGTCGATGCAACAAGCTCTCGGAAAGCACCGTGATCTGGCTCAACCACGGGAACGCCATTCGCCAAGGCTTCCACAACGTAGAGGCCTTTCGGTTCGCGGTAAGGAGCTGGCACGCAAAGAACGTCGAACGACTTCAAGAGTTCGACCTTCGAAGCATGGTCGGGAGGGCTCCCTGCGAATTGAAACGCGTCGCTCAAGGCTGATGTAGATTTCGATACATCGGCAAAGTACTGCTCGTCTCGCTTTCCGAGGTACCCGCCGACAACCAACCGCACATTCGGCCGTCGTCGTCGCAACTCGCTAAATGCCTCGACAAGCACGTGCAGTCCTTTCTCCGGGCAGATTCGAGCGAAGTACCCGATCGTGACCACATCGTTGTTCGCGATTCGTTTAACAGCGTGAGCCTTCTCCGGCGTTCCATTGTGGCCATTGAGATCAATGCCCAGTGGCAACTTATGAAAGCGATCTCTGGGGAGACTTAGGTACTCGCTCATGAAGTCCCGGTAGTACTCACTATGCACCAAGAATCCATCGAACTCGGCAGCACGCTCGGAGATCGCCTTGATTGCTCGCGTGCGGAACGTCGGAGCAAGGCTATCCAAGAAGATGTCATCGCCCTGCAGCGTGCAAAAGATCGGACCTGCAAAGCGTTCCTTGAGCCGCTTCAACGCTCCCACAAGCAAGGCGTTACTGAAGCAAACGACGTCAGGTCGAAGGTCGCGACAGATGAACTCGACAAGTTCCTCAACCTGCTGAGCATGCGGGCCAGACTCGCCTTCCAACATGGCCAGAGTCAACTCACCAAGTTGCTTGGCGTCATTGCTCACTCCAAACCGAGTCGCCAACCGAATGACACCAGGGCGATCCAACCAAGACTTCATCCACTTCGGCAAAGCCCGCCAGACTCGCGATTGATGGTCGAGATACACATTGATCCCGCCAAAGAAAACGCGCTCGGTACTGAGATTCTCTTCGTCGACTCGCACCGGCGTGTAAGTCGGAATGAGCGACACCTCAGCCCCCGCATTCATCAACGAACGAGCCCAAGTGTTGTCGTGCATGCACGACCCACAAAACATCCCCGCCCCGCCCGCCGTGATGATGGCAACATGCATGCGATCGAACTCCAACGGCGATCTTCGCAGAACTCGCCGACGATCTGTGCGCCGACGGAGTGCTGTACTCCGCAAGAACACCGGATTTCTGCCAACTCTCAGAGGCTACCTGACCCGCAATCTAGAGTGGGCACGACATTCTTGAATGTCTGTCGTACAAGGATGCGACCTCGGGGTCGCGATACCGCAAGACAACAATCAAATCAAAAGGGCGTAAGACGTCAGCGCCGGGAAGGCAGCTACGATTTATTAATCCCAGTCACACCAAACATTTTTGACGCGGTCGAGGCGGCCTTCTTTGAGATCTTCGGCAGGCACCGAAAAATGCACGGTCCCTCCGTCTGGATCGCGATGCAATACGACGAAGCGCAGCGAATCGGTATCGGGGGAAGGATCGTCCCCAGTCGTGGGCCTCAGATAGCCACCGAAGCCAGAAATAGAAGGGGCCTCGCACGCGTCCCGAAGCGAAGAGTACGCGTCATACAATTCTTCATCGTAGCTGCAATTGGGAAATACTTCCGAGTATGGCCCTCGACAGCCCCATGGAACTGAAAGAACTTCTTCGAGGATCATGACATGTGGCGGATGGGGGCAATTGCACGAGTCTCCAAGCTTGTCCTCGATCAACTCTTGTGGCGTCTGATGGCGTTTGAGAGGAGCCTTGTTGTTCCACGATCGTACCAGAGCTTCATGGATACCGAGGTGAATCGGCTCAGTGATTTTGAAAACTGCAAACCCGCCTTCGGTTGGCAATCCGTGCCCGAGAACAGTTCCCTGCAAATCACTGAATGCAATTTGTCCGACAAAGGCACAAGGATGATCCTGAGGTAGCTCCTTTTTGCAGCCAAACTCATCTGAGAGTTCACTGATCTTGGGCCACGATTCGCCCTCAGGAATGTCCGGTGAACCCCAGAGATAGCTCTCCCCCAGCTTAGGTTCCGATTCAGCGGGCTCAAACGAGAGCGACAGTGCCGGCCGCAGCCAGGGAAAAGCCATATCGCGCACCGCCCTGGCTGCATCGAGTCTTTTAGCGTTCGACGTCCTAACCAACTGAGTCCGAGTAGGTTGCCAATTTCGGAGTTGTTGGGGAGACAGGTTGGTGGGAGGAGGCAGAGACACGGCATCGAACAACGCGGTACTAATGAATGTTTTCAAGAGCGGTATCGCAATCATTCGAGCCCACGGCGACTCACTCTCGAATTCATCCAAGGCGTTTGCATCGAGACTATGAAAAACGTCGATCGTCGAGAGCACCGCCCGGGCGTCCGTCTCGCGTCCTTGAGACTTCAACCATGCAGCATACTCAGCTCGCGCCCCATCACGACTGAAGTCGGCAAGCGCCGCATGCATGTATTTGACTTCTGACTCAGACGAAGCCGCTCTTTTAATCTTCATGTGCCTCTCCGTTGTTATCCGTTACAGAAGTCAAGTGGAATTGGAGCATAGGCAAATGCAAAAGGGCGAGGTCAGATGACCTCGCCCTTCGCGCATTAACTCAGACGTGTAATTCGCGTTACTTCGCCTTGTCTTCAACAGCAGCTTGAGCGGCGGCCAGTCGCGCGATTGGGACGCGGAATGGGGAGCAGCTCACGTAGTTCAGGCCGATGCGGTGACAGAACATGACCGAGCTCGGATCGCCGCCATGCTCGCCGCAGATGCCGATCTTCAGGTCAGGACGCGTTGAGCGGCCGCCTTGAACGCCGGTCTGCATCCCCTTGCCGACACCCTCCTGATCGATCTGTTGGAACGGATCCGATCCGATGATGTCGTTCTCTCGGTAGTGACCAATGAATGAACCGTAGTCGTCGCGGCTGATGCCGAGCGTTGTTTGCGTCAGGTCGTTCGTGCCGAAGCTGAAGAACTCAGCCGACTGAGCGATCTGATCGGCACACATCGCAGCTCGCGGGATTTCGATCATCGTGCCGACCGAGTACTCGATCGTCAGACCTTGCTCCGCGAAGACTTGCGCCGCGACGTCGCGAACGATCTTCTCTTGATGCTTGAACTCGGCGAGGAAGCCGACGAGCGGAATCATGATTTCCGGATGGACGGTGATGCCTTCCTTCTTCACGTTGACCGCAGCTTCGAGGATCGCCCGAGCCTGCATCGCGGTGACTTCCGGATACACGATGCCGATACGGCAGCCGCGATGGCCGAGCATCGGGTTCTCTTCGTGCAAGCTCTTCACGCGAGTGTGAACTTGCTCGGCAGTGATCCCGAGATTCTTCGCGAGCATGGCGGCGAGACCGGGTTGCTCTTCGAGGTGACGGTCCGAGAGGAATTCGTGCAGCGGCGGGTCGATCAAGCGGATCGTCACCGGGCGGCCATTCATCTCGCGGAAGAGACCCTCGAAGTCACCGCGTTGGAACGGCAGCAACTTGTTGACGGCCTTTTGACGTTGCTCGAGCGTGACCGAGCAAATCATCTCGCGGATCTCGTCGAGGTGCTCGAAGAACATGTGCTCGGTGCGGCAGAGGCCGATGCCTTCAGCACCGAACGCGATCGCCTGAGCCGCTTGATTCGGCAAGTCGGCGTTCGTGCGGATCTTCAGCTTGCGGTACTGATCAGCCCACGTCATGAGCTGAGCAAAGCGCTGATAGGTCTCGGACTCTTCCGGCTTCTTCGTCTTCGTGATGAGGACTTCGATAACTTCGCTCGGGCTCGTCTCGACCGCACCGGCGAAGACTTCGCCCGTGAAGCCGTCGATGCTGATGAAGTCGCCGTCCTTCAGGACTTTGTCGCCGACCGTGACCGTGCTCTTGTCGTAATCAATCTTCAACGCCGAGCAGCCGACGATGCAGGCCTTACCCATCTGACGGCTGACGAGAGCCGCGTGAGAGCTGGCACCACCGAAGGCCGTGAGGATGCCCTTTGCGACGCGCATGCCGCGCAAGTCTTCGGGGCTCGTCTCGCGACGCACGAGAACCAGTTGCACGTTCGGGTTCTTGTTGAATCGCTCTTCGGCATCGGAAGCATGGAAGACGATCTCGCCGCTTGCTGCACCGGGACCGGCGTTGATGCCCTTCGCGAGGAAGCGGCCATCGTCAGCAGCCTTCTTCTTGCTCGCTGGCGTGAAGATCGGCTGTAACAGTTGATTCAGGTCGTCAGCCGGGAGTCGACGCTTCTGCAACGCGATCTCCGGAGTGATGAGTCCTTCGTTGACGAGATCAACAGCGATGCGCACCGCTGCGAAACCGGTTCGCTTGGCATTACGAGTTTGGAGCATCCAAACCTTGCCGCGCTCGACGGTGAACTCGATGTCTTGCACGTCTTTGTAGTGACGTTCGAGCGTCTTACCGATGTTCTGCAGTTGCTCGTAAGACTTCGGCATGTCGGCAGAGAGCGTCTCTTCGATGCGCTTCGGAGTACGAATACCGGCCACAACGTCTTCGCCCTGCGCGTTGATGAGATAGTCGCCGCAGAAGACCGGAGTACCGAGAGCACAGTCGCGGGTCAGACCAACGCCCGTCGCGCAGTCATCGCCGAGATTACCGAAGACCATCGCCTGCACATTGACCGCTGTGCCCCACTCGTGAGGAATGCCGTAGTCGCGGCGATAAACGATCGCGCGATCGTTCATCCAGCTTCCGAAGACAGCACCGGCCGCGCCCCAAATCTGCTCCATTGGGTCGGTTGGGAAGTCCTTGCCCGTGCGTTGTTTCACAGCCGCCTTGAACTCAGCCACGAGTTCCTTCAGCGCATCGACCGACAGTTCGTTGTCGTAATGAACTCCGAGCTTCTCCTTCTTGTGTTCGAGGATTTGCTCGAAGGGATCCATCTCATTCTTCGACTCGGGCTTCATGCCGAGCACAACGTCGCCGTACATCTGGACGAAGCGACGATACGAGTCCCATGCGAACCGCTCGCTGCCGGAAGCCTTCGCCAGCGCGGCAACGGTTTGATCGTTGAGACCAATATTGAGAACGGTGTCCATCATGCCGGGCATCGAGTCACGAGCACCCGAGCGGCAAGAGACGAGCAGAGGATTGGTGAGCGAGCCGAGTTGCTTGCCCATCACGCCTTCGATGGCTTTGACAGCCGCTTCGACTTGGGCCTTCAGCTCCGGCGGGTATTGCAGCTTGTTCGCATAGAAGTAGGTGCAGACTTCGGTCGTGATGGTGAAACCGGCGGGAACCGGAAGACCGATCTTGCTCATCTCGGCCAGATTGGCGCCCTTGCCGCCGAGGAGCGCGCGCATCGAAGCATCGCCGTCACCCTTACCGTCACCGAACGAGTACACGTACTTGGTTCCAGACATTGTCATCCTCTCTGTGGTCACTAATTCGTGACCGGCGCTCAGGATAAGTCCACCCGGTTGCCGAACTGAGCATTCGAAGCAGCACTGGGTGCCGAATTTGGCCAATGAAGATCGGCCAGCGGTTGCTGTCCATCGCAGCGAATTCCCGCAATGGTCCAACACCATCCGAGCGGACTCGCACGCAGACGATCTTCTGGGGCGGACTTTGTGAAGTCCGCAGGCAGATTTCGGCGAAATCAGCCTCAAGTTAAGCGGTCAGACGACCACACAGAGGCCGCGACCGATGCGTCATCTGCGGAGAGCTACAAGCGCAATTTCAGCGCAGGGACGCCAAAGCGGCGGGACGGTAAGGCCGCATCTGGAGAGATTCAAGCGACCGATTTTCACCAGTCATTGCCATGTTCAACTCTGAATTCTGCGGACATCGCCGATCTGATTCCGCCCACGCTGCCTATCATCACGAGGAGATGGCGTCGACCGGTGTCCCCGACTCGCGACTCGATGCCTCAGTCGGTAACTCAGTCAATCTCGATCACATGCTCGGAAGACGGCGCGATCATGAACCGATAGCGTAGAGTCACATCGAGCGAATCAAGTTAGCTGCGAATTGCGACTCGCGTTTCGATTGCGAACAACGCGACGAATCTTGGTCACCACCGCCCTTCTGCCGAGCAGATTTCATTGTGCGTCCACTCGTTGAAGAATTGCCGTCATCGCTGACCGTCGAAGAAGCTCTCACAGCTTTTTCGAGCTGGCCGGATCTCGTGCTCTTCGACAGTGCCATGTTGAGGACTCGACTTGGTCGGTTCTCATTTCTTAGCGCCGACCCGGTCTTCACGGAAACGATCGAAAGACCCAAGTTGGGACTCGATCCGTTTTTTCAACCGCGCGAGTGGTCTCGGCGCTTTCGGTCGGACTCGATTCCTGAACTCCCACCGTTTCAAGGTGGAGTCGCCGGTCACTTGTCCTATGAACTTGGCGGCTGTTGGGAGCGACTTCCGATCGCTCGCTGGGACGAGTTTCAGATACCAGTCGCGTTCTTCGGTTTGTACGACTGGATCTTATGCTGGGATCATCAAGAGCGACGAACTTGGTTGATCTCGCACGGCTTCCCAGAAGTCGAACCTGCCGCGCGCGAGCGTCGCGCGTCTGACCGATTGGCACAAATCAAACGACAGCTTCAGAGCGTCCATCATCAGCCAGCAGAGTCGTTGGCATCGGCTGCCAACTTCGCACCATCTGACTTCGCGCCGCAGTTTGAACTCTCTGGCGAGTCCGGTGTGACCAGCAACTTTTCGCGATCGGCGTATCTGCTCGCGATCGAACGAGTCATTGAATACATCCGCGCTGGAGACATCTTTCAGGCCAACCTTTCACAACGTCTCTTAGCGCGCTGGACAAAGTCTCCCACGGACCTTTATCGCCGGCTGCGACTGCTCAACCCAGCTCCGTTTGCCGGACTGCTCCAGCATGCCGACTGGGCCATCGTCAGCGCTTCCCCCGAACGCTTCCTCAAAGGTACTGGCCAACAAATTGAAACCCGGCCCATCAAAGGCACTCGTCAGCGACGAGTAACTCCGGAAGCGGACCTCTTCACGCGCGACGAATTGCGTGAGAGCGAAAAGGACATCGCCGAGAACGTGATGATCGTCGACTTGCTGCGGAACGATCTGTCGCGAGTTTGCGATGCCGGCACGATCTCAGTCCCGCAACTCTGTGCTGCCGAGTCCTACGAAACTGTTCAGCACCTCGTCTCCGAAATCCGAGGCCGTCTCACCAATCAACGAGATGTTTGGGACTTACTTCAAGCGACCTTCCCTGGAGGTTCAATTACAGGCGCTCCGAAGCTCCGCGCGATGGAAATCATTGCCGAGCTAGAGCCCACTGTCCGGGGGCCGTATTGCGGCAGTCTGTTTTACGTGGGAGCTGACGGGACGCTCGACAGCAACATCTTGATTCGATCCTTCGTCTGGCGACGTGGATGGGTGCAATGCTGCGCGGGCGGTGGCATCGTCGCGCAGTCAGAGCCCATTGCGGAGTACGAAGAGACGTTGCACAAAGCCGAGGGCATGCTGCGAGTCCTTCGCAACAGCTAAGCCTCGCGAGCAGACCATGTGGCCTGCTCGCGTGAACTACTTCGCCAACTTCTGCTTCGCACGCTCGACCGTTGGAGCAAATCGCGGTTGCCACTTGCCCGTCACAATCTCGTCCAGCAGTTGTCGCTCGCGTCCGTGTTGACCGAGGCGACCTTGCAATGCGGCACGCTGCTCCAGCAAATCAGGATTCGTGGGCTCACATTCGATCGCCCGCAACCAAGCAGAGTCGGCCTCATTGACTCGATGATGTTGTTCCAGCTTCTGAGCCATCAGTTGCCACACGGTCGAACGATCCGGTGCTTGAGCAGCGGGAACGGTCCAATACTCCCAAGCGGTGTCCCAACGACCAAGCATCATGAAGACCTTGGCCGCAGCTTCGCTCGCCACGGCATCATCGGGAGCGATGCTCATCCAACGTTGAGCCGCCTTGCGAACTCGTGCTGCGAACTCATCGACTTCTGCCGGCTTCCGAGCACTCACTCGCGGAGCCAGCTTGAGATATCGGTCGAACAAACTGACGTAGCCGTTTTGAAACTCCTGAGAATTGACCTGCTCCGGCAACTGAGCGAACTCAATCTCGTAAGCATGCTCTCTTCGCCGCAGAGCTTCTTCGTCATCACCCACATGATCTGCGACATCAGCCGCTGTCTTCCAGAACTCTGCCGACAACACGATGCGTTGCAGCTTCTTCGACTTCTCAGTCGCTTGAGTTCCCTTCGCCGCATCATCCTTCAGCCCGATCAACTTCGGCATCAACGCTTCAGCCGCCTTGAAGTCGTTCGTCAGCCGATAGAACTCGAACGCTCGGTAGAGCAACCAACGATTTTCATCGAGCGACTGTCCTTCGATCGCCGCGTTGAATTGCTCCCAAGCCAGCGGCACGTCACCGAGCTTGAAGCACCGATTCGCAAGCTCGATTCGCAAGACGGCGATCGCAGCTCGCTGATAGTCGCCTTTCGCTCCGCGAAAGTGCTTCTTCGGCAGGTCGGTGATGGACTCTGATCCTTCAGTCAAAGCCACAGCCTCAAGACGCTCTTTCGCGGAGCGAAAGGCGACATTCACAGCGTTCATCCAAGCATCACTGCCCGCAGCATCGACCACTGCTTGCCGCAATTCGGCATTGAGTGGCGCCAGCGACCCGCGTTCAAACGCCTCGGTCAAATGGTGTCGCAAAAGTTCCACCGGCAAACGTCCCGCCCGAGCGAACCACAACAACCGAGTCTCCCTCACGAGCGGCTGCAACAGCGGGTCGCCCTCGAACGCAGCCGCCTTCTCTGCGATATGCAGCCAAACGGCATTGTCGATCGGCGGACTCCGGTCGATGGCCTCAGCCATCAACAGCAGCATTGACCATCGCTGAGCAAGCACGGCTGTTGAAGCCGTTCTGCTCGGCTCAACTCCCGACGTCTGATTCCCCTCGCCCCTATGGTGAGAGAGGTTAGGGGTGAGGGGCGAAGCGCGATTGAGGCTCTTGGTTGGCAGTCCCTCACCCACGGCCCCTCTCCCCGATGGGGCGAGGGGGGAAAGAGTGTCTCCTGGCAACAGCTCGCGTTCGACAAACTCCCAATCGCGATCGATCTGCTCAATCAGCTTCGCGCTCTGCAACCGCAGAGTCTCCGAGTACCGGCCGCTTGCCCAATTCATCGTGAAGTTGTGAGTCGCACATAGCCGCTTGATGAAGGGGCTCGCGGACTTCATCGGCACGAACTCGCGATGCAGATCGTAATTAGCGAGTGGCATCTCGCAGTGTTCGAGATACCGCCCCAGCGCCGAGTCCGGGAATCGCCCGACGAGATCGCTCACCGCCGCCGATTGATGCAAGCTCGACAGCAGCACCGCGTAACCGAGCAAGCCTTCGCGGGTTCCTTCTCCGTCGGGTTCATCCCGGTGGGACGTCGAAATGACATCCCCCAGCGGCATACGGCGGCTCTTCACCAACTCCACCAACAGCGGCTGATCGCTTTGAGCAAAGCAATTCGCCACGAGCTGCATGACTTGCTCATCGCTGAGCCGATCAAAGTGGATCTTGCCATTGCGATTGTTCGCGATGTCCTCGGGCGTGCGTTCGTCTCGCACGAGTTCGAAGCCCATGTGCGAGCGATCTCGATAAGGCAGAGGCAGCACCACAAGCCCCTTTGTCTGCGGCATGAATTGCGGAGCCTCGATCGCCTTGCGTTCGAAGCGGCACTCGACAAGCGGCTCTTTCTCGCGACCAAACACCCGCACGAGTCCGTCTGCCGAGTACGTCACGCGAGTAATCGTTGTGACATCCTTCTCGCCGTCTTTGGCCATGCAAATCCGCCGTTCAACAAGCCGCGCCTCAGCATCGAATTCGAGTTCGACATAGACAGTCACCGACTCGGCATCCTTCGCCTCGACGCTCTTCGTTGTACGACGGACTTCCAGTCCGTCGGTCGTCGAGTTCTTCGGCATCGACGGACTAGAAGTCCGTCGTACCGTCTTCGGAGTAATCCGAATGACACGCTCGCTCACGAGCGTCACATCGCCGCCGATACTGAGATCCTCCGCGCTCGGCACGAGCCACGGAACGAACGACGAAAACTCCTCGCGATGAAAGCGGCTGAGAGTGCGTTTGGCTCCGAGCGAGATCTCGGGATACAGCGACCATGAGTGCAAGCCATCCGATCGCAGTTGCTCGCTGAGCCCCGACTCCAACGTGCGATCGAGCATGAACCGCCCCGAGCCATCGACTCGGTAGCATGGGCTTCCAGCTCGGTCAGAGCCTGCTGCTGATCTCAGCGTCACTTCTTCCCAACCGCGAGCCCGTGCTTTATTGATAAGCGTCGCTGCGTCCTTCGCCACAGAGCCGCGTCGAGGCTGCATTGCCTCGCCGCCTTCTGCTTCGAGGACTGCCAAGCGATCGGCTTGCGATGTCCTTAATCCCGGCGCGTATTCGACGAGTGGCCGGACTCGCTCCGCGCGATTGATCCAGTTCTTACGAGCCTCGTCCTTCGCGACGACTCGCACGTTGCCCGGCTGAACGATGAAGCTCATGCCATGCGGTTCGAGAATCTGTCGCAAGCACTCGCTTGCTGGGACGTTGTTGAGCTGCACCGTAATCGGCACGTTGCCATTGGGAGCCGCCATCGCCGCATTGTCCCATCCCCAACCGAGGCCGAGCCCACTCAGTACCTCTTGCACCACCGTCGAGAGCTGCTTGTTCTCGCAGTTGACCGAGACCGGCTTACGAAGCTTTGCGAGCGAATCGAACTCGTTCGGCCAAAGAGTACCGTGGTTCCCAATGACATCCTGTTGAAGAGCCCATTCAAAGGCACTGCGCTCCCATGCGTCCGATGTGAACATCTTGCGAATCGTTGTCGCAGCACCGATTTGCTGAAGCTCGAACGGTTCATCAAGCGGTTGTTTGACGAGGCGGCCATCGAGCGTGATCTCATTCCAGTCATCAAGTGCGACGAGTTCTTCGAGTACATCCGGTCGAGAGATCACATTCAGGTTGATCTGTCCCGGCACGCGACCATTGATATTGAACAAGCCCGAGCGAAGTGACGTCCTTAATCGGTGCCGCACTTCGGGATTGATGCCTTCACCGTCGAACCGATCACTGTCTCGTAGAAGCGGAATCCCGTCGAAGTCACTGGCGAAGTCAAACTCCGCTGCGCGGCCTCGATAGCTGCGGCCTTGCGGCGCGATGAACTTGTTGCGGACGAATCCCAGCGGCTCGCCCATCATTGAGCCGCCGCGTGACATCGGCAGCGTTCCGAAGTTGCTGTGCCCGCTGTAGTTCAAGAACACGTTGGGCTGATCGTTGTAGAGATCCAAGCCTTCGACGTTCGTCTTTGAGAACATCGGGATAAAGCCCACGTTCGTGCCGAAGTTCATGCCGCCGCCAAACAGTTGAGGCTGCGGACTCACAAACGACATCAGCACTCTCCCACTAGGTGCCAAGTCCCAGCCACTGTGTTCGCCCCAGACCGGCGTTCCGCCCCAGTCGACTCCATTGCGGACTCCATTCATGGATTGAAACGTGAGCAACTCAGGGCGGTTCCAGCTCTGCTCGATCCGTAGCCCTCCGAGTTCGAGCGGCGTGAATTGCTGAAGCTCATCCCCGTCGTCGTCGATCGCGTTGTCGCTATAGTAGAAATAGCCCTGTCGCTGGGCGAACTGGAATGTGAGTGACGGCAGCACTCCCGGTCCCGGCCCGGCAATCATCGGGCTCGGCTGTCTCATGAAGAACGGCAGGTACTCCTCTCGGTCGAGCACGCCATTGCCGTTGTTGTATTCGGTGAAACTCCATTTTCGCAGCGCTAACGCTCCTGCATCCCTCAACTCTTCGACCTGATGGATGATCGAGAGCACGCTATCCACCTCGCTCTGATTGCCCTTCAGGATCATCACGCCCACATCTTCCATCGACTCAACGCTGACGTCGGAGCGAATCCCACTAATGCCGGAGTCTCGGATTCCAAAACGTGTCGGAAGGCCGTTCTGCGGGAACGACAACGACGAAACAAAGTCGTCGGCAATGAAGTCATCCCCCGTTAATCGCAGTTGTGGCCGCGACGAGATGCCGCGTCCCCGCATGCTCCAATGATTCGGTGTCTGGCCCCAGCGGTTGATCGCGGGATCTCGCACGCCTTGGAGCGAACTGCTGTCGTCCCACCAAAGGTTCTGCCAATTGCCGTCGGCCCAGTAGTGAGTCACCGGGATCACCGGCTGCGGAGTCCATTGCTGCCACAACTGCATTTGCAGCACCGAGTCGTACAACGTCTTCAAGCTGTCGCTTTGAGTCTGCTCACTCGCTCGGACTCGTTCGGCAAGACGACGAGTCTCGCCCACTTCAACACGCACCTTCCGAGCCAACGTCCGCACGTCGGTCAGCGAACGTCGCTCACGAATCGCGGTATCGAGTTGCTCGCGCGCCGCCTTCCACTTCTTTGCTTGCTCGACCAGCTTCGAACGCACGCCTTCGAGCGGATCGTTGTTCGCCACTGCTTCTTCGGTGACGACTTTGATCTCAGCCGGAGCGGTATACATCGCCCAATGATCTTTGCGACCTCGATCAACTTTGAATTGCTCATACATCGCCTCGTCTTCCAGCACGAGCAGCGACGTGAACGGCGACATAACATACATCGCTTTGCTGAGATCAATGATCGCGTTCTTGTGCTCTTCAGCCCCCAGCGCGACGAGCCGATCAATCTCTAAGCGAGCCCAAGTGCGCGGCAGATAACTTGCCTGCTGAGCGACGTCACGAACTTCCAACGCCTGCGTGAAAGCAACGCTCTTTCTCCCCTGCGTCCCATCGGTCCCACTCGTCCCATGACCGCCGATGACACTGCCTTTAACCGTCACGCGTCGCGGCAACTGTGCCCCCGCCGGCAACCGTGTCACTGCCGCGACTTCTTGCCCATCGGCGATCTGTCGTTCGAACGGCAAGAACGTGACGCCAGGTTGCTCGCACTCAAACGCGACATCAACCAATCGCGGCGCATTGAACGTCGAGAGCAACTCAAACGCGCGCCAAGCGACGGCCTCATCAGGATTAATCTGCGTGACCATCCCCCGAGTCCGCTCGGCGGCGTTCTGCATGAACGACTTCGACCAACGCTTCCCGACCGCGATGCCAACGTAGGATGGGCTTCCAGCCCGTCCTACTTTTCGCAGCAGCGTGCTCTCATCCGTTTCCCCGAGCACCGCGATGCCCGAGCCCACATGCACGATGATGGAATCTTTCTGACCTCGACAAGCCCGCTCGACCTCGCCGAGTGCCGCTCCAAGATCGAGCGCTCCAATCGGCTCCTTCGCTTTGAGAAACTCCATCGCCGCCGCGACGTTTTTCTTCGAGCACGCGACGGGCTTACCTCGAAACAACTCCGGCTTCGTCCCAGCTCGGATGAGCGTGAACGAGTCGCCGTGCTCCACATGCTCCAGCAATGTGCTGACGATCGTCTGCTGAGTCTTCGCCAGCACGTGATCGCGATCGGCAGAGTTCTCGACGAGGAACACCCAATGCCGAGCCGGCTTGGTCGACTGGCGCTGCTGCTCACCTCCCAGCAACTCAGGCCGATAACGGACCCTCAAGTAGCGATAGCCCTCTTGCTCGAACTCGGAGAATCGCCAGTGGGATAGGCTTCCAGTCTGTCGTCCTTGATCCTTCGTCGTTGAATTGGAAGGTCGTTCGCTTGTTGACGTGGTTTGACTGACAGGCTGGAAGCCTATCCCACTCGTGACCTCATCGAACTCAACCACGAGATCCCGATCCAGCAGCGAGTACTTCTCCCGATCCCTCAGCACGAGATCGCTGCCATCGTTTGATGCGCTCAACACATGCGAAGGGCTATGCCAAGCGAGCGTCGGACGGCCACTCTTGCCCGTCTGTATTTTTTCTTCCTCGCCTGCCTTCGCCGCCCCGCCCTTCAACCGCACTTCCGCCGACCACTCACCGACGCCTTCCAACGAATGCCCCGCCGGGAAGCGATACGTCGAACGCCCATAGTCCGACGGCAGTCGTTGCGAGTAGCTCAAGACGATCCGCTTCTCTTGCCGAGCTTCGAGCGGGAAGACGCGCATCTGAAACGTGCTGCCGTCGATCCACTCCAGCAACGCCGGGTCGCGGCGAGTGTGCATGACTTGCTCGAAGACATTGCGGCCATAGTTCCGCTCGACCATGCCACCTTCCATGAGCTTCCCATTCACGTACATCGCCAGTCTCGACAGCGACGCATCCGCCGGCAGAGGAAACCGAAACGTCCCTTCGAGCCGCTGCCACGTGTGATTGAAGTACGTCTGATCGATCGTCGTACGAGCGAACCCGTCTTCGATATGGACATCAACATGAAACTGCCTCAACGACAGGTTCATCTCTTGTCCGTTGGGATCAACTACCTGCACTGACCCGCCCGCATGCGGATTCTTCGGGACAATGACGCTCTCAGGCGTCGTCATCAGATCGCGGGTCCAACCGACCGAGTGCGAAGCTCGCGGCGCCGCTTCGGCCTTGAGCGTCGCCAACGCGAGCTGCTCACCAGCGTTGATGATCGTCGGCTTTCGCTCCGCGAAAACACTCTGTGTCTTAGCAGCATCCGATGTCGCGAGAACTGCGTCTGTCTGATCGCCTGCCGAACCGGTATCGACATCACGTTCATCATTTGCACCCCGTGCTTTCGCGGAGCGAAAGCCGACATTCTCAACACGCACCTTGCCTTGAGTCACAACGACATTGCCGCTGTCTTTGTCCGCCTTCACTGCAAACTTCGTCCCGAGCGCCGTCACGTCGCGCTGCAGCGTCTCAACGACAAACGGCAGAGGGCCGTCGCCCTGCGGTTCTGAATTCACTTCGGCAAACACTTCGCCGCTGAGCACCTTCACGCGCCGCTCAGCAACGACAGTGATCTTCGTCCCGGCATTGAGTGACAGCTTCGATCCATCCGGCAGCACGACTTGCCGCCGCTCTCGATCACCGGTCTGCACAGTCTCACCGACGCGAACTTCCAACGGCTTCCAGTTGAGAAGCACATCCTCAATTAGAGCCGGAGCCTTCACGATCGGCGGCACCGCTTGAGCAATCGCATTCGCCGGCCCGGTTCGCATCGAAACAACCTCGGTGCGTTGCGATTGCTGTGTCAGAAAAATTCCCACCGCGATGAAGACGGCAGCAACAACGGCGACCACCGAATGGCGGAAGAATGGTCTTTCCGAAGTCGATGAGACGTATGGGACCGATGGGACGAATGAGCCTGATGAACCATCTGATTTCACAGAGGTCTCATCGCTAGCTCGCAACTCCTGCACCCGAGCCATCACGCGAGCGACCTCCGCTTCCGTTAGCGGCTCAGCGTCCGCGCCATCCAGCAGCGTTTCAAGGTCTTCAAACTCGCGAGCATGCCCATTCAATCGCAGCACCGCCGTAACGCGGTTGCGGATGAGATCTTCATTGAGTTCGCTCATAGCGACGTCCTCTGAATTTCAATTTCCCGGAGCGCTCCGGCTTGACGGAGCACTCAATGAGTCACGTTTCGCTCAACTCGCGTCTGAGCCGATCGAGTGCTCGCTTGCGGTAGACGCGCACGGTGCCCGGCGGCAGGCCGAGTTCCGCTCCAAGTTGCTCGCTCGGCACGATGCCGTCTCGTGATTGAGCGTCGGCCATCACGATCTGCCGCTGAGCTTCCGGCAATAGAGCCAGCGCGGCTTGCAGAGATTCCGATGAGATCAGCGTCTCGGTCGGCAACGGCAGATCGAGATGTCGAAACGCCGCGACCTCCGCGAGAGCAATCGGCTCGACGCCAACTTCCAGCAACCGAGCCTTCTGCCATCCGACTTTCAGCACATCGCGAGCTGCGTTCTCCGCGATGCGAAAAAACCAAACTCGCAACGAAGCCTTGAGCGGATCAAACCGGTCCCGCGCCTGCCACACTCGAAAGAGCGCAACGGCGAGAACGTCTTCCCAATCCGAGTCATCCAGCGTGCTACCAAAGCGGCGTTTGAGGACGGCTCGCACCGGCGGCCCATGAGTGCGCAGGATGTCTGTAAGAACGAGTTCATCCCCCGCCCGTAACCGCCGTTCGAGTTCCGCTGACGCCTCGTCGGTCATGCTGTTGTTCCATTGGCGTTGAGCGATTGCGGGTTCGGTAACGACCGCCGATGACTGCCATGAGACATATAGGACGAATGTGTTTTGCGTACCGATCAATAGCGCATCGCCAAACCCATGTGTCTCATACGTCCCATGTCCGCAGTCAACTCTGTCAGAGAGCCGCCCGTCTTCGCGCCAATGATTACGACCGCGCGTTACATCAGCCCTAGCTTCTTGCGCAGCAACCACTCGGCGGTCAGCAGTGACACGAAAAGGATCAGTACTTCCCAGCGATTCCACAGCAAGACTGGCTCGTCAGTCCGCAACGTCAACGGCTTGCCGGGTGGCACCTCGTCCGGGAGTTTGTCGACGGTCGACAAACTGTAGGCTCGCCCCTGAGTCGTGGTGGCGGCAGCCGTCAGCTCGCGCCGGTCAATGCCTCGAACGCGCAACTCTCGATCCGGTGACTCGACTCGGAAGTCCGCAGATGGCGGCGCCCCCGGAAAGCTGGGCGTCAGCACCCACGAGTGATACGAACCGTCAACCAACCTCGGCAACGAACCCTCGAAGACATGCGGAGTAAGGCCGACTCGCTTCAACGTCACGTCCTGACTGACTCCCGTGCGACTTTCAACACGGACCTTCACGCCGTCGTCAGACGTCGGTGTGTCGGATTCTACAAAGAACCGTACGCGCAAATTGACGCTGTCATCGCGTTGATAAACCGCACGATCCGCCCGCAGCTCGGCTTGCTTGGCCTGCCCGATCATGTGTGACCGCGACAAGTATCGAATGGCCTGAATCCAATAGCGACCAAAGTAGAGATCCCCCAACCGACGGCGCCACTGCCACGTTTCGTCGGTCGCATGGAACAACACCTTGCCGCCGCCATATCGCTGAATCGAGATGATCGGCAAACGCCGTCCTTCCACTTGCTTCTGCGGATGCTCGGCAAACGCCATCGCTCCCGGTTTGAGCTTGGGGGTTTCGACAAACCAATACAGCCCCGGCAGCCGCTTCCAAGCGATGAGACTGTCGGTTTCATTTTCGTCGAAGCGAAATAGCGGGGTGCTCTTCATGCCCTCCACGGTGAGCTGCGGTTGAAACGGCGTTGTGATCGGCGCCTGCTCGGGCGGGACATGCAGGCCGTCCAGCTCGACTGGCAACATGGTTTCCAGCGGAGTATCGAGATACGCCTGCGGCGTGAATTGCGGACCAGCAACAACAATCAAACCACCGCCAGAGTCCTTCACAAAGTCGCGCAGGTTGTCGAGTCCAGCTTGCTGCAATTGCTTGGAATCAACGTCGCCGAAGATCACGACGTCATACGAATTGAGTTGCTCGCGGGTCACCGGGAATCGACCGCGCAACGCCTGAGCGGTCACGTCCTGGTCGGCAAATTCCAAGTCCGCGTCTTGCAAGACGGTATGCAGCTCGACGGTCTTCTCACGTTCGAGCATGAATTTGAGTTCGCGATACTCCCAGCGCGGAATGGAATCGACGAGCAACACTCGAATGCGACCTTCTCGCACGCTGATCTGACGCTGCTCCGAGTTATTTGTCTTATCAACTTCTGTTGGCTGCGGAGTGACTTCAATCACCAACTGATAATCGCCCGGTTGTTTCGGAGTCCAAGTGAAGTCGATCGGCAACACTGTTCCGTCATCGGGAGCGATAACCTGCTTCGACGCCAACAAGGTGCGATCGTCTTTCGTTCGCAGCGTGATCGACACTGGCTTGCCCTTGAAGCCCGACGCTTTCAGCTTCGCAGTGAAGGCAATCGGATCATTCAAGAACGCTACGTCATCCACCGAGACGTCATACAAATTGAGATCCAGCATCGACTCTTCAGTACCGACGCCGACCGTGAAAATGGGCACGAGCTGAGCCGCCGCTGCCGGCGCGACGGTCGTCAGCTTGTCTTCATCTGTAGTAGTT